>JBDGVT010000092.1:0-21004 GCA_039585495.1 Gemmatimonadota bacterium
ACTGTGGGTCGAGTCGGTACGAAGCAGTCGGTCACGGTTCGCTGACAGCTCCTGGGTCAGTGACAGGAGGAACTGCGCCTCCCGCTCACGATCCCGATGTCCATCCCACCAAGCGTCGGCCGCTAGCGCAAGGAGGATGGACGACACGATGACAAGGCCTTCGGCCATCATCCGACGCCATGGCATTCGGTTATCCAAGTGCGTTCCAGCTTCCCCTTAGTGTGTCCGAACTGACTAGATGGATGGAGCCTGGAGACTTCCGCGTTCCACCCCAGGCCGCCCATAGCGCTTTCTTCTAACGCTCACGGGTCGGAGGCCTTCAGATAGCTGTTCTGTCCCTCGAAAGCCTCGACAAAGTCCGGGTGCCAGTTCCCGCGGACCACGGACCACCATTCGAAGAAACGGGTCGCTCGCATTAGTGGTATACCTTGGAATCCGTAGCCGATCAGGGCCGACTCCTCCACGGACCCGTTCTGAACCTGCAGGTATACGTTCTCTGTGTTTCGCAACACGCCGACTGCCAGCTGGATGACCATCCGCTCCTCAACCGGAGTCATCTCTTCTTCGGCCTCCCACTTCAGCATCGCTGCCGTCGCCTCGGGCGAAGTCGCGAGCGCCAGCGTCCATTCACGCGAGGCCGAGGCGAGGTCGTTTCGCACGGTGGCCTCGATCGCCTTTGTGTTCTGGCTGAGTTCCACCGCTACGAATGTTAGCGAGAGGATCACGCCTGCGGCGGCGACACCCTCCTTCCATCCAAGCCGTCCCCTCTGGTGCGATTCGCTCAACTTGCTCTCATCCCGCGGAATCCATGCAAGACTCTCGGACATGCATGCGCTGTGGAGCCAGAGACAGCAACCTCACAATACCCAGTTCTCCTGCCACGCACGCTCATCGCGCTTTCTTCTAACGTTCAAAGTTGCCGTCGCGGCTCGCGAACGCGAGCCGTGATCGTCGAAGTGAGCGCAGCGAACGAAGCCGGCAACTGTTTGTTAGCTGAAGTCGAACCGCCCGGTCGACTTACTCCCTACCAGCGGTCGCATGGAGCTCAAGTCCCAGCGCGTCGATCACTAGCTTGGAGTCCGGTCCCCAGACAGCGCCTTATACAGACTCTCGCGAGATAAGCCAGCGTCTCGCGCGACCTGGGACATTCCCTTGGCCCTCGCGATGTCGCCGAGCGCCTTGGCGATGAACGCGGCGTCCCCTTCGGCCTCTTCGAAGCAGGCCTCCAAATACGCTGCCATCTCTTCGGGTGTCCGAAGGTGCTCAGCGACGTCGTATCGGGTGGTTATAGTCTTGGCCATAACGTTACTCCACGAGATCCTGGGCGAGGCTGATTGCGGTCCTGATGTCCTTCTTCTGCGACCGCTTGTCGCCTCCCGCGAGTAGAACAATCAACCGCTGCCCACGTTGCACGAAATAGACCCGGTATCCTGGGCCGTAGTCGATTCGAAGCTCCGAGACACCTTCACCAACGGGCCTCACGTCCCCCGGATTCCCGCCTGCGAGACGCTCGATTCGGACCTGGATTCGCGCTCTTGCCCGAAGATCCCTGAGTCCGTCGATCCACTTCGCGAAGACGCCTGTCTTTCGAATCTCGACCATGATCATATGTAGCCAGCAGGCTACATCCTGTCAACGCCGCTTTAGCCGTGGCCACCCGATCAAACGGCCGATTCTCGATTTCAGCTAACTCGTTATTCCGGTCTTCCTATGTCACATACCCAGCCCCACTCCGGGGGAATCCCGACGGGGGGATACCGTTTCTGCGGCTGCAACTAGGGAGGACTTTGGTGGTGCTGCCGGGTGGGAGGGCGACCCGGACCTTGATCTCTCGCCAAGGTTGACCCGAATCATGTTGCGCGCAAGCTGAGCTCCGGGTCCTACTCCAGGTTGTCCAGGGGGCTACGAACAGAGGCGAGCGTCGAGCGACTCACGTGGGTGTAGATCTGGGTGGTGCGAGCACTCTGATGACCGAGGAGCTCCTGGATGACGCGGAGGTTGGTACCGCCCTCGAGCAGGTGGGTGGCGAAGCTGTGCCGCAGCGTGTGTGTGGTCACGTCCTTCCGGATGCCAGCTGCCTCGGCGGCATTCTTCACGATGCGCTGGACCGATCGCGTGGTCAGATGCCGGCCAGGACGGGTGCCCGGAAAGAGCCACCGCTCGGTGGGATATGCGCCCAGGTAGAGGCGCACGGCCTCCACCGCGCGCCCGGCGAGAAGGGTGTAGCGATCCTTTGCGCCTTTGCCCCGGCGGACCCTCACCAGGCCCCGATCCATGTCGAGATCCGAGACGGTGAGGCGAACGACCTCGCCCACCCGGAGTCCCGCGGAATAGAGGAGCAGCAGAACAGCCCGATGTTTCGGGTTTCGTGGCTTCTTGAGCATGCGAGCGACCTCTTCCTGGCTCAAGACGGTGGGGAGACGGTGCTCCTTCCGCGGCCTGGGTATCCTGAGCCCCAGCCTCGGCTGACCCAGCACCGACTCGCACATGAATCGAAGTGCGCTCACCACCTGGTTCTGGTAGCTGTTCGAGATCCCCCGTCGCTCGATGAGTTCCAGGATGTAGGCGCGTCCCTCCTCGGCAGGATCTTCGGGGATCCGCGGAACGCCGCTGCCACACCATAGGAGAAAACGCCTCAGGTGTCCGAGGTAGACCTTGCACGTGCGTCGGCTGTAACCCCTCACCGCAAGTGCCATCCGCACTCTGTCGAGCACGTCGTCCGACGGCCCGGCCACATACCCGGTCACACCCACCCCATCCGCTCCGAAGGCCTCGGTCAGGATCACCATCGCAGCGCGAGCCCCGGGCGCACTCCATACACGTCGTCCGGTGTCGTATGTACGTCCAGGCAACCCCCGAACGACGTCCAGTTCTCCACGCGTGAACCCGGGTCGAAGCGTGACCTCGATGCGGTCCATTTCCCACAGGACACGGACGGACGCGACGGGTCGAGTTGGCATGTACAACACAGGAGCCGAACGCGGGGCGCTGCCATGCCGACGTGGGTCGTCACCGCGGTTGAACGACGACTCCTTCTTCTCCCGAGCTAGAGCACCGGCTCGATCAGCCCCGGATCGTCCTCGCCGACGCGGTTCACACGCACGTCGACCGGTCGGCACACCAAGGTCCCGACGGGTGCGGATCCGAGAATCGGGAGCAAGCTGGGAAGCTCGGTCGTGCGATCGAGCCAGCGCGCGCGGTCCTCGCGCCCGACCAGCACGGGCATGCGATCGTGCACGTGGCTCACGTCCGCGCTCGCTTCCGTTGTGAGAATGGCGAAAGCATGTCGCGGGTCCGCCCCTGGCCGACTCCAGCTTTCCCAGATGCCCGCAAACGAGAGCACCGACCCGTCGACCGGATGGATCCAGAAGGGCCTCTTTCCACCGGTCGCGGCATCCTCCTTGCGCCACTCGTAGAACCCGTCCGCAGGCACGAGGCACCGACGACGCGCGAATGCCTCCCGAAAGGAAGCCTTGGTCTGGACAGTCTCAGCCCGTGCGTTGATGAAGCCCGCACCCGGCTCATCCTTCCACGCCGGCACGAGGCCCCACCGAAGCAGGCCCATCCGGCGGCCTCGCCCATCCTCGGCAACCACGGGGGCGTTCTGGCCGGGCGCAATGTTGAAGCGGGCGAAGTAGTCGAAGGTCAGGCCGGGAAGATCGAAGGCCTCGACCAGGTCATCGGCAGGAGTAGCGAGTGTGTAGCGCCCACACACGGTCAGCTAGCGGCTGGTGCCGGACACGCTCGGCTCGTCAGTCCGACTCGAGCGGCGTGGGCGCCGGCGCCTGCCGAAGGTATCGACCTTCGTCGAACGGGCGTCTGCGCATGACCAGCCGATCACCGGCATCCTCGAGTTGGCGAAATCCGAGGAGATGGAAGAGCTGCCTGGCAAAGAAACGAGCGATCCGCTTGTCCACCACGACCTCGTCGCGGGTTCCGGCGACCCGATGCACCCCCGGCAGCCAGTGCGCCACCCTGGATACCCCTGCCCTCCTCAGGACGACGGACACGGTCATCCAGAACGGGCTGAACTCACGGACGAGAAAGAACCCGTCCTCGCCCTGCTCCTGATACAGCGGCATCAGGAGCCGTCCATTCTCCTGAACGACGATGTCTCCCCCCTGGTCCCGGGCGATGACACGACCTTGCGTCACCTTCTGGAAGTTCGAGTGGCCGGGGGCCATCACGAATCCGTCCCCGTCGACCACATCGCGCTTGTACCTCATCTCGAGGGCGCGTGGCAGGTATCCGGATGCCTTCTGCAGGAGCTTCCGCCCGGCGGTCGCTTCCGGCACGAGCCGCTCGGGGAGCAGGCCCGCGCTGACGATGGCGATCCAGACCGCGGCCTCGGCTCGATCGATCGCTTCGGGTTCCTCGTGCTGACCGGTCTCCACGGTAATCGCGATGAGCCCGTGCTCGCTGAGCAGGTTGAGCAGAGTCCCGTCCACGAGCTCCTCGAGCCCGAAGACCATAGGAACGGGGAAACGCGACGCGAACGCTCTGTGCGGCAACGAGTCTGTGAACGCCGAAAACACCCCGCCTGGTCCCGATGTCGTATGCAGATCGAGTGCGTAGACCGGGGCCGAGGCCTCGTCGAGGACGCCCTCGATCTCGGCGAGCAACTCGATCTGCTCGCGGTCCTCGACGCTCCGGCCGACCTTGCCGTTCTGGCGCAGTCTGGCCAGCCGTTCGGTGGTCCACGCCCGGTTCAGATCGCGATCGACGAATCGTTTTCCTGCCTCGAGGGCGGCCAGATTCCCGGCAAACGCGACGAGGGACCCGGTCATCTGAGCACGCCGATCGCCCAGCGCGTCGAGGACCCGCCGGACCGCGTGGACTCCGGCCGGCTCGTTTCCGTGGATACCGGCAACCACGATGAGCGTCGGACCGCCCCGAGTGCCGTCCGCACGCCCGAGAAGTCGTCGCCCCACCGCCCCCACCTCGCTCACAGCTGCGGCTTCCACTCGATCACAGATCTCCGCCGAGTTTCTCTTGGAGAAGTTCGTACGCAAGCGGCATGAAGTCGGTCTCGCTCACGATTCCGACGAGCTTGCCCTCGTTCACCACCGGCAAGCACGAAACCTTCCGCTGCCGCATGAGATCCATCGCTTCGAGCGTGGACGTCTCTGGGGCGACCGACGTCGGCTCGCGCTCCATGATGTCTTTCACGGGAGGAGCGTCGTCGGCGGACGAGTCGAAGCCCTCCGCCATGAGCCGCAGCACGGACCGGTAGGAGACCAGCCCTACGAGCGCATGTTCATCATCTTCGACGAGGACATGACGGATCTGCTTTCGCTCCATCATGAAGGCGACCATATCCACGAGTTCGTCCTCGTGCACCGTGAACAGTGAGGTCGTCATCAGCTGTTCGATTCTCTCGTAATTCAGACGCCAGCCTCCTGCTTCCCCGATGTGCGCGTCGGTCCATGTGTGGACCGGTTCTCGCGTCTTCTGTCGATCGATCGTCGCGGCCGTTACTGCTGCCAGCCGCTCAGACCTGGACCCCTGATCCTTCAGCCCGAGCAACGACCGAAGCATCCATCGTGAGCCGGTCGTTCCGGACTCCACCCGCGCCTGAATAATACCCAGGAATCGGTCGATGTCCGAGCCACTCACACCCGCTTCGGTCAATCCCGAGCGAGCGAGAGGGAGGGCCTGCTCGAGGATCAACCGACGCGCGCTGAACGTCTCCCCGTCGAGCCAACGAAAGCCCGCTTTCAGGCCGTTGCGCGCGGCCGCGAGGAAGTTCGCCTTGGCCTCGCCGAAGTCAATCCGCTCACGCACGTCGCCCCACTCGCGCGCGGCACCAAGCACCAAGCCGATCCAGAAGGCGGCATTCGCGACCTCATCGGCAACCGTGGGGCCGGAGGGAATGACCCTGCACTCGATCCTCAGGTGCGGCTTCCCGCCACCTACCCCGTAACAGGGTCGATTCCACCGATAGACGGTCCCGTTGTGCAGCGTGAGCGCCTGTAACTGCGGGACGCCCCCATCCTGCAGAACCTGCAGTGGATCCTCAGTCACCTCGCGGGTGAGTAGCACCCGGAATCGGGCGATGTCCTCCTGAAACAGATCGGTGACCGAGTCTTCGATCCACGCCTCACCGAACCGGACACGGGGGGACAGATCGCGCATGTGCACCGAGCCACTCCGCGTGTCCACCGACTGCTGGAAGAGCGCGATTCGTGTCTCTTGCCAAAGCCGTTTTCCGAAAAGGACCGGAGAATTCACGGCAGCCGCCATCACCGGAGCGGTAACGACCTGAGCGATATTGTAGATACGCGCGAAATCGTCCGGGTCCACCTGGAGGTGGACCTGAAAGCTCGTATTGCACGCCTCCAGCATGACCGAGTCGTGCTCGGTGTACAGCTCGTCCGTTCCCTGGATTCGGAGCTTGTAGGGTTGGCCTCCGCGCATCTCGCCGAAGGCCGTGTTCAACGCGTAATAGCGTGCCTTTGGCGTGATGTTCTCGAGGGTGACGTCCGACTTCGAAAGCGTCGGCAGAATGCCCGCCAGCAGGACCTCTGTTCCGACCTCCCGCGCAGCAAGGCGCGCTTGATCGACCAGTTCGTCGACGCGCACTTCGAGGTCCGAGAAGCAACCACCCTCCAGAGTACGCGGCTCGACGTTCGCTTCGAGATTGAAGAGGGCGAGTTCGGTCGTGAAGGGGCCCTCGAGTCGCTCGAGCACGTCGAGCGCGGTCGAATGGGGCCGCCATGCTTCATTGACCAGGAACATCTCCTGCTCCGCACCGATCCGCGTCACGCCGGACTCGAATACCCCTTGTTCCAGCATCTGCTCGAGTGCCTGAAGGTCTCTCAGCAGCGCCTTCGTGAAGGCACGGGTCTGCGCGGGAGTCTGCGCTTGTCCGGAAACGTCCTGACCCATGGGTGGCCTACTCGACGAAGATGGCGATGTCCTCGATCGGCTTCTTCGTGATGTCGGGCACCGTGGCGTCTTCCTCCGGATATCCCACGACCAGAATCAGGAAGGGTCGCTCGTTGTCAGGGCGATCGAGCAAGCCGTTCAGGAACTTCATGGGGGAGGGTGTGTGGGTAAGTGTAACGAGGCCCGCGTGATGCAGGGCCGTGATGAGCATTCCCGTTGCGATTCCGACCGACTCGGTCACGTAGTAGTTCTTGGCCTTCGAACCGTCCTCCGTGAGTTCGTAGCTCTCGGCGAAGATGACGATGAGCCACGGAGCCCGCTCGAGGAACGGCTTGTGCTCGTCCGTTCCCAGGTGCTCGAGCGCTTCGATCCACTCCTTTGGGGCCTTTCCACTGTAAAAGGCCTGCTCTTCGACCTCGGCCTCGCTACGGATCTTGTTCTTGATCGCTGGATCCCCGACGACGACGAACCGCCAAGGCTGACGATTCGCTCCATTGGGGGCAGTGCCCGCCGCGAGGAGGCAGTCCTCGATGACGTCGCGGGGGACCGCGCGGTCGGAGAAATCCCGAACCGTACGTCGCCGACGCATCGTCTCCAGAAAGGCGCGGGCTTGCTCCCGCATCTCATCGACAGGCATTTCGCGGTACGTCCGCAGGGGGACGAACTCGGCTCTCGGCATCCGGTATTCCCTGGTCAGCGTCTCAGCTGTGCGTAGAGCTCGATGAACGAAGAGGTGGACTCGGTGCGTCGGAACACCTCCTCGGTGGAGGCGCCGACAGACTGGGATATCACACGCACGTTGACCAGGGCGATGATGTCACCGTCGGTGAGCGCGATCGAAGGCCAGTCGGAGACAGGCGTCTGGCGGTATCGATCGTAAACACCCGAGAGACGGCCGGCCGATGCGCCATCTCGAATCGGCACGTGCAGAATCGAAGCCGTCACGCGATAGCGCCCCGCAAGCTCAGACCAGCTTTGACCCGCGCCGCGAAGCGCTCCGATCGCTTCGGCCGAAACACCGGCCCGACTTGCGATAAACAGGGCGACGGGAATCTCCTCGGCCGGAATGTCCCAGTCTCCGAGAATCACCACCTCGCTCGTGGGGAGGTCGAAGAAGCTGGCGACGGCCCGAAAGTAGTCCGCATGAGCCGGATTGATGTCCTGCGCGGCCGCGCCGACCGTCGGCGTCATGAGCGCCATCCCGAGCACCAGCGTCACCCGTCTCATGAATTCGTGCCAGCCCTCCGCAAAAAGTGTCTCCTCCCAGTATGGGATGGCCCAGCAGATGACACCAGATTGAGCCAATCTGGCAGAAACCGGAGGCTTTATTTCTGGCACGACTCTTGAGTTAGATAAAGGTACGCCTCGGGGGGGGGAGTGACCCAGAACCGAATGGAGGCAGCCATGAGACACGACGACGAAGACAAAGGAAGAGGACTCGAAGAGCATCTCGAGCCGGGCGTTGATGAAATCCCGGAAGAGAGCCACGTGGTCTTCGATTTCACCGGACTGGAGCAGCCAAACATCGGTGAACTGTCGTTGATTCTTACGGCACGCCTGCGCTCTGCTGCTCACGAGAACGTCTGGGTCCGCTCGTTGCCCCCGCGTACCGCTCGGGTGCTCGCGATCCTCGGGCTGGACCACCTGTTCCGGACGTATCCGGAGGCGGCCGACGAGATGAACTGACGCTCCTGTCCGGAGAAAGACGAGCCCCGGCCCGCAGCAGCGGGTCGGGGCTTTGTCGTCGGCAAGTTCGTCCTCGAAAGAGGACACTACTCTCCGTTGAGCCCCTTCGAAAGGACCCGTTCGGCGAAGGCCTGAGCTGCGACGACAGGCGACTGCCCGTGCTCATGCGCATCGATGAAGATCGAGCGGAGACGGTCCCCGATTCCCCGGACCCGACGCTCGAGCTCCTCCACCCGATTCTCCCCCTGGTAGATGAGCGTAAAGGCCATCGCACCTCCACCGTTGATCACGTAGTCGGGAGCGTAGAGGATGCCCCGCCCGTGGAGAAGCACCGCATCTGCAGCCGAACCGAGCTGGTTGTTCGCGGCCCCGGCTACGATATCGCACCTGAGTGCGGCGATGGTCGCGGGCGTAAGCGTCGCTCCGACGGCGCAAGGAGCGTAGACGTCACACTCCGTATGGTACACGTCATCCGGCTCGACCACGGCTCCGCCCAGCTCGGCCGCCACACGCGACGCACGAGCGGAATCCGTGTCCGCAACGAGAAGCACGCCGCCCGCCGTGGCGACTCGTTGGGCCAGTGAAGCTCCGACCGCACCCACACCCTGGATCAGGACGCGCCGCCCGCTCAGGTCGTCGGACCCGGTCCTGTGGTCCAGGGCGGCGCGGATGCCTTCGTAGACACCGAGCGCCGTGAAAGGACTCGGGTCCATCGGGCCCGAAGTGCGCCCGTGCACACCGATCACGTATTCCGACACCTCCGCGATGGTCTGCATGTCTTCGGTGGTCGTGCCGAGGTCCGCGCCGGTTCCGTACCGCCCACCGAGGGAGTTGAGCAGGTCGCCGAAGCGATGCAGCAACCCGATGCGCTCCTCACCCTCCAGCGGGCGTGGAATGGCCATGACCGTCTTGCCGCCACCGAACGGAAACTCCATCGCGGCCCACTTGTAGGTCATGCCCTCCGCGAGCCTCAAGGCATCGACCAGCCCGTCCTCCGGTCTGTCGTACACCTTCATCCGACACCCCCCCGTAGCCGGACCGAGGGTGTCGTCATGCAGTACCACGAACATCCATGTACCCGTCGGGGCGTCGTGGCGCACGACGACCCCTACACCGTCCCACCCCTCGAGGATCTCGAGGAAGTCTGCCATGGGCTATCTCGTCAGGAGTCGGAGACGATCTGTGCGTAGCTCTCCGGATTCCACTTGGGTCGGTCTGGCGCGTTGCCGATGTCGACGCCCAGGTAGAACACGAGCTTTGCGATCCGCGCCGCTTTCTCGGCGTCGATACGATCGGGCTCGTCGTCACGACCGTGGTAATCCTCGTGGGTGCCGTTGAAGAAAAAGAGGATCGGGACGCCTTTTCGGGCGAAGTTGAAGTGGTCGGATCGGAAGTAGAAGCGCTCCTCGGGCCACATGTCGTCGATCGCGGTCATGCGGAGCTCAGGATGGTCACCGTTCACCCGATTCATCGTCTCACCGAGATCGGAATGCTCCTTGCCGATCGCGACGATCGTGTCGGGCCAGTTACGGCCGACCATGTCGGTATTGAGGTTGGCAACCATCTGATCGACCTCGACCGTCGCGTTGTCGGCGTACCACTCGCTTCCCCAGAGTCCCTTCTCCTCACCGCTGACGATCAGGAAAATCATCGAACGTTTCGGGGCCACCGGCAGAGAGGTCATCGCCTCCGCGATCTCGACTACAGCCACCGTGCCCGAAGCATCGTCGTCGGCACCGTTGAAGATCGAGTCGCCGTTCTCGTCGGGAGCACCCATTCCCACGTGATCCATGTGCCCGGAGAACACGACGTATTCCTCACGCAGTTCAGGATCACTGCCCTCGAGAATGCCGATCACGTTGGGGGCGGTCGTCTCTTCCGAGCGAACTCGTTGCGTGACCGTCACGCGCAGACCGCCCACGTCGTGGGCCTGCATCGCATCGTCGGAGCGCGCCTGGAGTGCCGCGAGATCGATACCACTTTCTTCGATGAGTCGCTCGAGGGATCCCGTTCTGATCTGGAGCGTGGGCGCGAACTGGTCGGCGCCGCCTCGGCCCCCTCGACCTCCCCCGGCCTCCCCCCAGCCCTTGCTGACGGAAGGAGCGAATGCGCGCCTCGTGTTCGCTTCCCAATCGGCATCGCTGCTGTTGCTGGTGACCAGAACCGAGGCGGCACCCGCGCTGCGGAGGGCTCCGATTTGCTGGAACAGCCCTCGGCCGGCTGGCGCATCCGCGCCCAGAATGAGAACCGCATGTTTCCCGGAGAGGGCTCGGGACAAGGCCGATCCACCATCTCCCGAGCCCGACACGAGCACCAACTCGGCCGCGGATGATCCTTCCCCGGCTCCTCCACGCATCGGAGCCACGTCCGCGCCGAACTCGAGTCGTACGGCATCGGAGGCCACCGATGACCCATCGCGATCGACCACGATCGAATTCAGGGGATAGCGCTGGATGAAACCACCGTCCCCGGCTCCACCGCTGAGGCCCATGCGGCGGAACTCCGACGCGATCCACTCGGCCGTCTTGTCGAGACCGGGGCTGGGCGTATTACGGCCCTGCATGGAATCATGAGCGATCACACCCACCCGCCACGCGAAGTCGGCATCCGTGATCGTACGCACCGCGTCTTCGACGCCCGCCTGTTGGGCTGCAATGGAGACGGGGGCCAGAGCGGCGATGAGCAAAAGGACAGATGTCTTCTTCATGGATATCCCCAGATGTGTGACGAGACCCCGTGCGCGGAACCCTCCGCACACGGGGTCAAAAAAGATCGATGATTCGAGCGATCTCGTCAGCCCCGATCACCATGTCTGCTCGGGCCGGAGTCAGTTCCTGAAAAGACTCTCGACCAGGATCCTCAGTTGCACTTCGGTGAGCGCGCCGCGAATGACGATCCAGCCCCCGGGAGTATTGGCCCGAAGTTGGTTGCGCCCCTCACGCACGGGTGGGAGCACCCCGGGATCGACACCCGGTTCGAGGCGGAAAAGCTCCACGATCAGGTCACCTTCGATCCGCTGCACGACCTGGACTCCGATCGGTGTACTCCCTTCTCCGAGGGCCGTCACCGACAACACCTCGTAGCCCGGAACCGCCAGCGCAGGCTCCTCCTCGAAGTCGCGATCGTCCGCCAACTCGTCCTGACGCACACCACGCCCGCCGGCGGCGAAGGCAGAAGTCACCGGTACGAGCGATTCGGCACTGCGACGCTCGACCTGCTCCTCCTTGGCCTCAGCCTCATCCGGCTCGGCAGCTCCGGCGTTCATCGCCACGCTATCCAGAGACTGCTCGGCGACACGTGCCGACGCGACGGCATCGGATGGGGCGTCCTGCACGGCTACCAGCTCCGCCATGACCTCAGGAGGCGGCGGTGAAGCCGTCTCCTGATCTGCAAAGACATCGTCAGCCTCCACGACTTCTGCTCCTCCACCTGTCGCCACACCCGCTTCGTTCGGGCTGTTGGCGACGACGATTTCCCCGGAAGCCAGTCCAGCATCGGACTCGACCACGACCGCGCTCAGGAGTTCCTGTTCACCGAGTACGCGAACCGCTGGAGCCTCAGGTGCCGTCACCTTCCGTGCGGCTGTCGGCCCCGCCTCGTCCCGGTCTCCCGCGACATCCAGCACGCTCAGCTCCACACCCTCTTCGCTCGCGGGCCGGCCCACGGCGCTCACGGAACGCAACCGATCACCAGCCTCGGCTGGCGTCGCCGCCGGAGAAGCAGCTTCGGTCTCGAGTTGGGGTCCGAAGTCACTGTTCGCACGGACCTGCTGGAGCTGGCCGTCACGCGCCATCCATCCAGCTCCGAGCGCGAGTACGACCGAGGCGGCCCAGCCCATCCGATACATCCGCGCTGCAGCTGGCCGCGGGGCGGGTCGTGTCGCCTTCACATACGCCCTCAACTCCTCGAGCGTCGGCAGTTCTACATCCGGCGACGCGTAGCTGAGGATGGTGCTCGCGTCCGACCTGATCAGGCGTTCCGCCGCCAGCATGTCCGCGCACTCACCACATGCATCGAGGTGACCTCGAATCCGGGCGGCTTCCGCCGCCGGGTACTCATCCAGCGCCCCATCCAGATAGGCGTGCAGCGCACCCTTATCGATGTGCGACATGCGCGTACGCGTCAGCGAGCCTGCGGCGGGCGCGGGCGAGCGTCGTGCCCACCGCCCCCACTGCCAACTCGAGTTGACGTGCGATTTCCGTATAGCTCTGACCCGCGTCCCAGAGTAGAAGCGCTTCGCGGTCCTTCTCCGAGAGTGAGTCGAGTGCTTCCCTCACCGCACCCATTCGCTCACGCTCCGCGAGCTCCGCCGCGGGATCCTTCAACGATGCCTCGCGGACCTCGACCTCTGTCTTCAGGAGGACGAGGTGCTTCTTCCGCCGGATTACCGTGCGTGCCTCATCACGGGCCAGGTTCGCCGCCACCTGGAAGAGCCAGGCGCGGGGGCGCTTCGGCTCGTGCTGTAGCGCACGAACGAAGGCCTCCTGAGCCAGATCCCGAGCCCGCTCCGCGTCCCACACCTTCCGGTGCAGGAAGCGGACGAGCTCCGGGAACGTCGTCCGGTAGAGATCATTCCAATCGATGGTGCTCATGGCCTTGCTCAGCCTCCCGTCGCGCCCCGGAAGCCATGCACGACTTCGAGCAGGTCCGCGGTTGCGATTTCTTCGACACCTTCGTCGCCCACATGGAGATTAAGCTCCGCGCCGGCAACCACAACACTGGTGTTATCCCTCAGGATGGCCTCGAGTTCAGGGATCGCCTCGATGAGGTCGAACCAGGCAGGACTGAATGCTTTCACTCGGACCGCCCACAAAGCTTCGTCGGCACCCAGGTCAGTCCATATGCCGTCTCGCAACTCGAAGAGTCGCCCGGACACTGCTTTTCGTGCCTCACCACCACTCGGCCCGACGAGATCGGCCATCATCTCCGCTTCGGCCAGGTCGAGGTCCTGAGACGACTGCATCTCGCGCATGCGCCGGGCTGACGTCGCAGCCTGCACCGCGCCCGCGCCCGTGACCGCCTGTGCGGCTGGACGAGGAGAATTCGTCTTTCCCCCGGCAGACATCACGGTCCGCAGCATCGAACCGACGCGGCCACCTCGGACGAGATCGCCAGGTGCCGTCGCCACGACCTCGGGCTCCTGCACCAGGTATGACGTGTACTGGCTCGGGAGTCCGTATCGCAGAGCGAGCGAGCGCATCTCCTCCGCCAGGCTCTCCGACATTCCCTCCGTCCATACCTGACGTTCCAGGTGGCCGAGCTTGCGAGAGGCCCACAGCCGCGGAATGAAGTCGTTGGCGTCGGTAGCCTCCGGGAAGGTCAACTCGGTGCTGAACTCGAGCTCACGTCCCAGACGTTCGCCGCGCACGGTTACCTGACTCTGCCCATCACCCTCGAAACGACCGAAGAGCACCAGCTCCTCACCCGCGAATACGTCCGGGATATGGACCGGATAGACCTCCGAGATATCGATCGGTCCGCCCCACAGGTGCAGATCCGTCAGCACGGGGTGCTGGATCTTGGCTGCGAGCAGCGACAGCACGCGCTCGACGTTTTCGCCGGGTTGCACATAGTCGGTGTCGCCACGCCCCGCCTCACTCAGGCGATCGAGGAGTTGTGTGTTCACGTCGTAGCCGACGCCGAAGGCGAAGACACGAGCCCTGCCCGCCTCCGACTCGGCGATCTTGGCGAGTCGGTCCGGTGACTGCTCTCCTACCGAGGGAAGCCCGTCGGTAAGGAACAACACCACCGGCAGCCGTCCGCGCGGACTCTCGAGACGGAACGCCTCGGTGAGCGCCGCCCCGATGTTGGTCCCACCGTCGGCGACCAGATCATCCACCCACTCCCGCGCCTCATCGAGATTGCGTCCACGGGCGCTGCTCCAGTCACGGCTTTGCACCCGAACCGAGTTCGAGAACGCCATGAGCCGGAAGCGATCTTCAGTGGACAGCGTCTCCAGGAGCTGATGCATCGCCTGACGTGCTTGCTCCATCTTCTCGCCGGACATCGATCCTGACACGTCGACCACGACCGTCACGTCGCGGGGCTCTACCGCTTCCGCGTTGCGATCGGGTGAAAGCGTGAGCATGAAGTACCCGTCTTCCCCCACCGGTCGATGCGTCGCGATCGACATACCGACCGCGTCACCGGACATCGGCAGGAAGACCGCCAGCCGGCCGACGATCTCCTCGTCGATCGACACCGTCAAACGGTCGCCGACACGATCGACGTCGAGCGTATGCGTCGGAGAAAACGGATCGAGGAACATGTCGCAGTCGTCGACGATCAGTTCGAAGCTCGACTCGACACCCTCAGCGCTGGGGCGTCGCGCCTCGCCTGCCCCGATCTGTGCGCCTCCTCGAATCCCCCCGGCGTACACCAGCTGCAGCGCGTCACCTGCCCGCTCGAGCACCTGGGTGTACCGCAGGCTGACCTTTCTCGTCTCACCCGGCTGAATGGGAAAGACACGAGCCCTGAGAAGGCCCTGGCCCGCGAGCTCGATCAGCGCGGGATCCGCCCGACGGCGGACGATTTCCTCATAGATCGCTCGCGCCTGATCGGCGTCCATGATCTCACCGCGAAGCTCGGCATCGCCCTGGAAGAGCGAAAAGCCCTGAAACACGGCTTCGCCCGGGAGGGGATAGTGATACTCGCCCTCCGCGAGGCGATTCCCCTCGTTCCTGAACCACTCCGACACCTCGACTCCTCGCTCCGCACCTTGTCGACCGCGAATCCGCCTCGATTCACGCCCGGCTCGATCCAGCCCTGGGCTGCACCCGGCGCAACGTTCGTGAACAGCATCGCAAGTGCCGCGAACCACACTCTTCTATCCTTCATGGCAAACATACACACCTCCCGCCACAGTCTTCGGTCACGCCCTATATGACGGTTCGAGCCCGACCCCTTGCACAGGTCGGCGACTCTGGACTGATTTTCTGTCTTGCCTGAGACATCGAGTGGAGGACGATTCTGAAGATCGTGGTGCTAGGAGGCGGTAGAGTGGGAGGCGCCATCGTGCGCGACCTCGCCGCCGAAGACGACTTCGACGTATTGGTCGTGGACCTCGACCCTGTACGGGTAGAGCTGATGACCGAGTTCGGGGCAGATGGCGTGGTCGCTGATCTCTCCAAGGCGGACACCGTATCGAAGGCCGTGAAGGACGCGGACCTCGTGGTGGGGGCGGTTCCCGGCTTCCTGGGATACAGGACCGTCGAACGTGTGCTCCAGGAAGGTCGACCGATCGTCGACATCTCCTTCTTCCCCGAAGACGCATTCGGGCTCGAGAAGCTCGCCAAGGATGCCGGAGTCCCATGCCTCGTGGACTGCGGGATCGCCCCAGGGCTCAGCAACCTCGTGCTCGGCAGAGTCGAAGAGCACCTCGACGAGACGTCTTCCTTCGAGTGTTTCGTGGGTGGACTCCCCGTCGTTCGCACCTGGCCATGGGAATACAAGGCACCCTTCTCTCCGGGCGACGTTCTCGAAGAGTACATGCGCCCGGCACGGATGCGTCTGAACGGGAAGGAAGTGGTTCGTCCAGCCCTCTCGGATGTGGAGTTGATCGACTTTCCCGGCTTGGGGTCGCTGGAGGCCTTCAATACGGATGGCCTTCGCTCGCTCCTGAAGACCTCCAAGACACCCAACATGGTCGAGAAGACCATGCGGTATCCGGGTCACGCGATCCGCATGAAGACGCTTCGCGATGCCGGCTTCTTCTCCAAGGAAGATATTTCGTCCGCGTCCGGCATGATCCGTCCGCTCGACGTCACGGAGGCGTTGCTCTTCAGCGCCTGGCACTTCGACGAAGGTGAGCGCGACCTGACAGCGATGCGAATCGTGGTGGAGGGCACGCTGGACAAGCAGAAGATCCGCTACACGTACACGTTGCTCGACGAGTACAACACGCTGACCGAGACCATGTCGATGGCTCGCACCACCGGGTATACGTGCACCGGGATGGTGAATCTCGTGGCACGAGGACTCTGGACCGAACCCGGCCTCGCACCACCGGAAATCGTCGGCAGGAACGCGGAGTGCTTCGACGCCGTCAGGAAGCACCTCAAGGACAGAGGCGTGTTCTTCGACCGGGTCGACGAACTCGTTTAGGCGCGGATCGCCCCGCGGTGGCAAGTCACCGCTCGGTCCGACCTACCGCGTCGAGGGTCCCCTCAACACGGGGTAACCGCCCGCCTCGATCTGCTCGTCCAGGATCGCCCAGTTCGCGAAGCCGTCGTCTGAACGCGCCTCCAGGAGCGTGAAGGCCAGCCTGCCGAGGGCCTGATCGACCCGGATCTCCAGGGTACCGGCCGGAAGCGTTTCGATCGAGCTGACCCACTCGCCGTGGACCGTGCGTTCGTTGCGCCCCTGGAACGGGCGTGCTGAAACGGTCGTCGAGTCGATTCGGAATCGCTCGACCTCCATCTCTCGGGGCGCGGCCAGAGGAATCGAAGTCACGCCGTGCGCCCGTAGCTTGTCGATCGCCTCCTCCGCATCCGGAAGCACGTAGTATGCCTCGGGCGCGACCGCAGTCTCGCTCGGAGCGAACGTGCCGTACTCGTACATCGTGGTCGGCTCGGATACGTCGAGACGCCTGAGTATCGTGGCTCCCGTCGCCGGGTGGGGCTCTTCGACGACGTCGCCCATCAGGATGTCCACCTCGGATGCCGACTGCTCGGGCGTGGCACGGGTCGCCAGGGCCTGCCCGACGACCGACTGACCGTCCGATTCCTCAACGATCTCCCTGATCTCGTCCGCGTTCTGCTGAGCGTAGGTCAGAATCTCCTCGACGAACCAGAGCGTCCCGAACACGCGATCCTCGAACGTGGCGTACGAGTATGCCTCGCTCAGAATGGCCATCCGGTTCCGTAGCCCGATGTAGTTGTTGTTGAAGCGGGGCCGGTGATCGAAGGTGTACCAACCCGGGCGCCGCGGGCTGTAGTTCCCGTAGTAGTAGTAATCCCAACCGTGCTTGTCTTTGATCCGATCGGTGATCGTGGGAAGCCACTCGTCACGCAGAAAATGATCGATTGCGACGGGCGTGTTGGGGTGAAGCGGTGGAGAATACGTCAGGTGATACGCATGCCGTGTGCCGTTGGTGGTGTGCAGGTCCACACCCACGTGCGGGTCATAGGCATTCATCATCGCCACCAGTGAGCGGGCTTCGGGAGCGTCCAGCTTCATGTGATCCCGATTCAGATCGAGCCCCTGCGCGTTCGGACGCTGGCCCATCCCCCCGATCGGGCCGTGTTGTCTGGGCCGGTTGCCCAGGTCTACGCGCTCGTTGCCATCCGCGTTGTAGATCGGCGCGACGAGGAGCACGAGATCATCGGTCCACGCCGGATATTCCCCGCGTGCGTAGTCGCGCAACAACATCAACAGAGCCTCTTTCCCGCATACCTCCCCCGCATGGATGTTGCCCTGGAGATAGACGCGGGTCTTTCCGGTGGCGCGCACGGCCTCGGGCGTCGCGTCGGGCGCTCCCAGAACGAGCAGAGGTAAAGCCCTTCCCTCGTTCGTGTACCCGAAGGTCGTCATGTGGATCTGGTCCGAGAGCGCCGCCAGCTGCTCGGCCATCTGCAGGACATCCGCGTAGCTGCTGGTCTCGGCGAAATCGCTCCGTTCTGCTCGAGTCACGAGTGACTCCAACGTCGCCTGCCCTAGCGCGGGTCCCACGGGCACGAAGAGGAGCGCGAAGAAGAGCGAATGAGCGCGACGCAGGGACATGACGGCCTTCTCTGATGCGGATTGTCGATGGAATGTGCGCAAAGTAGTCGAGCCCCCGCGATCCGTATAGCTTCGTGCGTCCAAGGGCCTCCGGCACACGTCCGGCGAAGGCCCGACCCACAATCTCCCGCCGACTTTCGACGCGTGTCCAAAGCCCTTCCGGTCCTCTACGACTGCCTGAACTGTCCGTCCTACTGCTGCACCTATCCGCGCATTCCGGTCACGATGCGCGACGTCCGTCGACTGGCGAAGCACTTCGATCTTTCCGAGGACGAGGTCCAACAGCGCTTCACGAAGCGGGGCTTGACGAAGCGCGAGCGAATCATGCGCCACCAGAAGGACGAGCTCTTCGGGAGCGCCTGCCGTTTCCTCGACCTGGAAACGCGCCTATGCACGATCCACACGGTGCGTCCGTCCGTCTGTCGAGGGCACCCGGACGGCCCGACGTGCGGTTATTACGTCTTCCTCATGTCCGAGCGGAAGGACCAGGAGGACCCGGAATACTCGGTCCGCGCGTACAACGTGCCCGGTGAGTACCCGCAGCTCGAAGAAGACTGACCACGCGGACCCTCCGCCGATGCGTCAGCCCACGGTCGGCAGGATGTTCTGGTTGAGCCGGAAGAGATTAGTCGGATCGTACTTGTTCTTCAGCTCTACGAGCCGCGGATAGCTCGCCCCGTACGCGGCCTCCACGCGCCCCCCCTCTTCGTTCGTCATGAAGTTCACGTAGGCCTCGCCGGTCGCGTACGCGGTCGTGTCCTCGAACAGCTCGCGACACCACTGGATGCAGACGCCGTCCTTGAGCGGATCGGCCCAGCGGCCGTGGGCGTTCATGACGAAGGCTGCACTCCGCCCCTGATAGGCCGTGGCGTCGTCCGGAACCCTTCCCTGAGCACCTCCGACGTGGGCGAAGAAGACCTCACATTCCGGATCGGGAAGGCGGGAAACGTAGTCGAGGGCCGTGTCGATGAGGCCGTCACTCAGCTCCGCGAAATCGTGAGACTTCCAGTAGTTGCGTCCACCCGGAGCCAGGAGCGGATCGAACGCCTGCTGCCACCCGGCGAACGGGTGGGGCCCGATTACGTCGGCGATCGGTTCCCCGATCGCCCGGAGCGGCGCGAGCGCAGCCTCACCCGCTTCCATATCCCCGGCGTACATCGCCGCCAGAACCACGACTTCCGTCCCATGCACCTCCGAAGGCAGGAAGGGAAGCGGCGGTGCCTTTCGCATCACGACCCAGGCAGTGACCTCGTCCGGTGCGCGGGCAGCGAAGTCCCGATACGCCCTCAAGACTTCGGGGGCATCAGCAAACGGATGTACGATGAGCCCAGACAGGATTTCCGGCCCAACGGGGTGGGCCTGGAACTCAAACGAGGTCACGACGCCGAAGTTGCCTCCCCCGCCGCGGATGCCCCAGAACAGGTCCGGATTCTCTTCTGCGCTCGCCGTCACCGACTCCCCATCAGCAGTGACCATCTGGGCGGACAGAAGATTGTCGATCGTCATGCCGTGCTTGCGACTGAGCCAACCGAATCCTCCACCGAGCGTGAGGCCAGCGATCCCGGTCGTGGAGTTGATTCCCGTGGGTACGGCGAGGCCGTACTCCTGCGTCGCCGCGTCGAGATCGCCCAACGTGGCCCCGGGTTGGACTTTCACCGTGCCCGACTCCTGATCCACGGTCACCGACTTCATCTTCTTGAAGGAGATCATCAACCCGCCTTCCGACGACGCGTTGCCGGCGATGTTGTGCCCGGCACCACACACCGAGAGGAGGATCCCGTGCTCACGCGCGAAGTTCACTGCGTGAACCGTATCCGCGGCACTCGCACACTCGACGATGAGGCCAGGGCTCTTCTGGACCATCACGTTCCATAGCGAACTCGCCTCCCCGTACCCCTCGGATTCCGGCGTAAGCAGCTGGCCGTCCAGCTTCGTAGCAAATTCGGAGACCACATCGGAAGCGAGTTCGATCGTTCCGTGATCGAGTGTGGTCAGCGTCAGGTCGGGCATCGGGGCGTTCTCCATTGAGGGTCCGGGCGCGGGTCGGCCAATGTCCGGGGTTGGGGCCGGATGTGCAAACAAAAAGAAGGGCCCAGGACTCTCGTCCCGGGCCCACCACACTTCCACCCTACCCCAACTGCATCCTCGTACGTACAGATTCGGCGCTCAGTTACGCGATATCGAACCCGGATTCCTCCAGCGCGTGCTTCTGTGCCTGGTCTTCGCTGACCACCTGGCCATCGAAGAGATGGACCGAACGGTCCGCCATGTGGGCGTAGCGCGGATCGTGCGTCACCATGCAGATCGTCGCGCCCTCGGAGTGGAGCTCCAGCATGAGGTCCATCACCGCGTTGCCGTTCTTCGAGTCCAGGTTACCCGTGGGCTCATCAGCCAACAGGATGAGCGGCTTGCCCACGATCGCTCGCGCAACCGCCACGCGCTGCTGCTGACCACCCGATAGCTGGCTCGGGTAGTGACCCATGCGGTGCGCCATACCCACGCGCTCGAGTGACGCCTGCACGCGCTCTTTGCGCTCGCTGCCCGGCATGCCCCGATACGTCAGAGGAAGCTCGACATTCTCGTAGACCGTCAGGTCTCCGATCAGGTTGAACGCCTGGAAGATGAAGCCGATCGCCTGGTTGCGGATCTTCGCACGCTGACTCGCCGTCAGGTTCTCGACCGGCGTGTTGTCCAGCAGATACTTGCCCGC
>JBDGVT010000093.1:0-22528 GCA_039585495.1 Gemmatimonadota bacterium
TCGAGTGCGAGATCTGTCTCCAGGCGGACGATCCGGCTCCCGGATTCGGTCGAGTCGAGGATCTCGATCCGAAGATCGTCGCCGACCTCGACTGTCCGGCCCGGCTTCAGCTTCCCGCCGGGTCTCACGAGCGCCTCCCACACCCATGGGTCGGAACCGTCGGCTGCCGGGCGGACCAGGAACACCTCGGCTTCGGCACCGGTAGGCTTGCGGCCGACGAATCGAGCTGGGAAGACCTTGCTCTCGTTCACGACGAGGACATCGCCCGGCTGGAAGAGCGACGTGACGTCGGCAAAGCGGAGGTGCTCCGTGGGTCCCTCATGAGGTAGAACCAGGAGTCGACTTGCATCCCTCTTCTCGGAGGGATAATGGGCGATACGCTCGGGAGACAACGCGTACTCGTAGTCCGAGACCCGGGAACCGTCGGCGACGCGGGAGGCCTCGTCCGTCACTGGACCCACTCCATGACACCTGCCACGAGCGCGACGACGCTCCGGCGCGGCATTCTACTCCTCGACGAAGAGGGAGCCCTGCTCCTTTCGCTCACTCTTGCCGTCGGGAAGGGTGTAGCCGAAGCGGCGGAACGCGCGCGGCGTCGCCACCCTCCCCTGCGGTGTCCGCATGAGGAAGCCCTCCATGATGAGGAAGGGCTCGTAGACCTCCTCCAGTGTGGTCGCGTCCTCTCCCATCGCCACCGCCAACGAGTTGAGGCCGACCGGGCCACCCTCGAACTTCTCGATCAGGGTCTTGAGTACCTGCGCGTCCATCTCGTCCAACCCGTACTCATCCACGTCGAGCAGGGTCAGAGCTTCACCGGCCACGGTGGCGTCGATGCGACCGTCTGCCTTCACCTGCGCAAAGTCCCTCACGCGCCGGAGGAGTCGATTGGCCACACGGGGTGTCCCTCGAGACCTCTTCGCGATCTCCTCGGCGCCCTCCAACGTCGCATCGACGCCCAGAATCTCCGCGCTTCGCTGGACGATGGTCACGAGCTCCGAGGGCGGATAGAAGTTCATCCGCTGTACGATGCCGAAGCGCGCCCGCATCGGCGCCGTGAGCAGTCCGAATCGTGTGGTGGCGCCCACGAGCGTGAAGCGCTCGATCTTCATCGTCATCGTCTGGGCCTTGGGGCCGTCCGACAACCGAATGTCGATCTGCCAGTCCTCCATCGCAGGATAGAGGAACTCCTCGATGACGGGGCGGAGGCGGTGGATTTCGTCGATGAAGAGGATGTCGCCCTCACGCTGGTTGGTGAGGATGCCCACGAGGTCGGCCGGCTTCTCGAGTACCGGCCCCGAGGTACTCTTGAAGTTGACACCCATCTCGCGGGCGAGAAGTGCTGCCAGCGTCGTCTTCCCGAGGCCGGGGGGGCCGTGGAACAGGAGGTGATCGAGGGCTTCACGGCGCTGCTTGGCAGCCGTGATCGCGATCGAGAGGGCTTCGCGGACCTTCGCCTGCCCGATGAACTCCTCCAGCCGGTTCGGACGAAGCGTCGGACCCGCCTGGACGTCCTCCTCCAGAGGCTCCGGAGTCGTGATATGCGTGTGCTCGGTCATACCTCGCCTACCCCGCCAGCGCCCGTCGGATCAGCTCCTCGCTCGAATCGGGTGTCCCGGACTCGAGCACGAGGCGGACGGCCTGGTCGGCATCACTGAACGAATAGCCGAGCGCAACGAGCGCCTGAACCGCCTCCTGCGCGCCGCTGTGGGTCCCTGGCCCCACCGGTGTCACGATGGCCAGATCGGCCACCTTGTCGGACAGCTCGAGCGCGATCTTCTCGGCCTTCTTTCGTCCGATACCGCTCACCTGCTGAAGCGCGGTCGTGTCCTTCTCGACCAAAGCACGCGCGAGGCGCTCCACCGAATAGGTCGACATCATGGCGAGCGCCACCTTGGCGCCGACCCCTGAGGCCGTGAGCAGGCGCTGGAAGAGCGTGCGCTCGTGCCCGTCTATGAACCCGTAAAGCGCGACCGAGCTGTCGGTCACCACCTGGTGTGTCCGAAGCTCGAGGGTCCCGCCGGGGGCGGGTAGCCTCTGAAGCACGGTTAGCGGAACCTCTACCTCGTAGACGACGCCGCCATTCGTCTCGATCTCGACCCGATCGGTATCACGTGACAGGACCGTGCCCTGCAGCCTCGATATCATCGCATCAACCCGGGAAGCTGCCGATCATGCAATGACACAATGCGGCCGCCACCCCATCCGCGGCGTCCGCCGGGGTGGGCGCTTCCTTGAGTCGCAGTTGCTGTTTGACCATGAATCCGACCTGGTCCTTCGTGGCGTTGCCGGTACCGACGACGGCCTTCTTGATCTGGCGCGGCGCATACTCGGCAATGATAAGGTCGTGGTGCGCCGCGGCCAGAAGAATGGCACCACGGGCATGTCCAAGCTTGAGGGCACTCTGGGCGTTCTTTCCATGAAAGACGTCCTCGACGGACACCGCAGCCGGAGCGTGTCGCTCGATCAAAGAAACGACTGCGTCATAAATTTCACGGATCCGGATGGGGAGCGATTCCTTCGCCGACGTCCGGATGACACCACATTCGACGAGTGTCACATCGCCTCCGCCCCCGCGGAGCACGACCCCGTATCCGGTTGCCGCAGTTCCGGGATCGATGCCGAGAACGATGACTTCGTCCCGGGCCGCCCCGCCAGGGATCACATCGCCTCGGCGAGAACGGCTTCGTCGATGTCCGCGTTCGAGTGGACCTTCTGGACGTCGTCCAGGTCGTCCAGCATATCGAGGAGCTTGAGGAGCTTTTCCGCGTCCCTCCCCGCCACTGCGACCTCGTTCTTCGGAATCCGGGTCAGCTCCGAAGATGACCACTCGATGCCCGACTCCTTCAGGGCATCCTGGACGGCAATGAAGTCCGACGGCTCGGTCGTCACGACGAACTCTTCGCCGTCTCCCGTCACGTCCTCGGCGCCCGCTTCGATCGCGGCTTCAAAGACCGCGTCTTCGGTGTAACGCGAGCCCTCGATGACGATCTGGCCCTTGCGATCGAACTGCCAGGCGACCGATCCATCGGTGCCCAAGCTCCCGTCGCACTTGGTAAGGGCATGGCGAACGTCGGCGACCGACCGATTCGTGTTGTCCGTTAGGCACTCGATATAGAGCGCGACGCCACCCGGTCCGTACCCCTCGTACGTGACCTCTTCGTAGCTGACCCCCTCGAGCTCACCCGTTCCCTTCTTGATGGCCCGTTCGATGTTCTCTGCGGGCATGCTGGCGGCCTTGGCGGTCTCGACCGCCAGGCGCAGGCGGGCATTGAACTCTACGCTACCGCCCCCGTCCTTGGCCGCAACCGTGATCTCTCGGATGATCTTGGTGAATAAGGCGCCACGCTTGGCGTCGTTGACACCCTTCTTGCGCTTGATCTTCGACCACTTGTTATGGCCTGCCACGATACCTCCGAATGGGCCGACGGGCTGTCCTGGGCGGACAAAGTACAGGTTTCAAGGGCTCGTGATCAATCTTGCGGCGTCACGAGGGGACCCCTAGCGTGGGCCAGAGCGCTTCGAAGTCCCCCCCCCCGCAGGATCCGGACGTCGGGTAGCGTGTCTCATGGGTGACAAAAAGACAACGGATGTTGGCACGATGAATAGAAAGGGCTTCACACTCATCGAATTGCTGATCGTGGTCGTGGTGATCGGCATTCTGGCCACCATCGCGATCCCGAAGTTCTCTGCCATGCGGACCAAAGCGTTCGTCGCTGCGGTCACGTCGGATCTCAAGAACCTCGCGAGCCAGCAGGAGATCTACCTCAGCAACGACTACACATATACGTCGGTAATCGCGGACCTCGACATTACACTGACCGATGCGGTCACGGTCACCATCAATGAGGCGACCGGATCCGGTTGGGCGGCCACCGGAACACACCGGGGACTGAGCGGCGAGCAGTGCGGCATCTACTTCGGTGACGCGGCCGCCAGCGGCGCGAGTCCCGCGACCGCGCCGGGAACCGTAACCTGTAACTAAGGACCGGCCACTCAGCCGCCTGGCGCTTCGGTGAGCTCCGGAGCAGTCCTTCCTCCGCTCGCCCGCTCGAACACTGATGCATACGAAAGCAGGTCGGCTTCGGTCCACATGTCCCCGACGAACGCGATCACGAACGGCGTACCGTCGTCGAAATAGTCGAAGGGCACGGTGACGGTGGGCACGCCGAGATCGTTGACGATGTTGCTCGGGATCTCGGCCCAGTTGTTCGGAGCGTAGTCGGGCCGCTCCGGGTCCTCGATCAGGTTCCGATTGGGCGTGCCCGACTGCGGGAAGAAGAGCCCATCGAGCTCGTATTCCTCGAGGACTGTGCGGAAGAGATTCCGGACATCGAAACGCCACGCCTGGTAAGCATCACCCTGCTCGGTCGCGCTCGGGCGTGCGGGGACCGGCGGTGGACGATCACCACCCCTGCCACCTCTCCCGCGCCCTCGGGAATACTCTCGCCCGCTGAGTGACTCCCACCCCTCGATCGTGTTGAACGGAGCGTCGGGTCCGAGTCCCTGCAGATACACGAACATGTCGTGGGTGCCTTGGGAGGACACGCCCGTCCGCTCCCCGTAGCGCTCCACGAACCCGCTTCCCGCGAAGGGATCTTCGACGACGACCGCACCGAGGCTGATCAGAACCTCCACGGCCTCGCGGTAGTGCTGCTCCGTAAGCGGGTCCAGCGGAACGTAGTCGTCACGCCAACCGACACCGACCAGCCCGAACCTCTTCCCTTCGAGCGTGGCCCCTTCCAGGGCCGCCGCGTAGCCGGCTTCGGGGATGTGGCCCGAAGCGGCGAACGTCGCCAGATCCTCGGTGGTCGGCCCGGCGAGCACATCGAGCGTGACGGCCGCGTCGTAGACAGTCCGGGCCATCGGACCGACGACGTCGACGTAGGTACCGCTCAACGGGACCACGCCCTCGAGAGGAACGAGCCCGTAGGTGGGCTTCACGCCGACCAGCCCCTGAGCGGACGACGGGTTCTGAATGGAACCCCCGGTCTCCGTCCCCAGTCCGAGCACGGCGAAGCTCCCGTTCACAGCGGTCGCAGTCCCCCCGCTCGAAGCGCCCGGTACCTTGGTCACGTTGGAGGGATTGAGCGTCAGTCCCGCGACCGAGCTGTTGGTACGCGTTCCGTGGCCGGCGAAGTCGGGAAGGTTCGTCTTCCCGAGGATGACCGCGCCCGCCTCTCGGAGCCGCGTTACGACGGCCGCGTCATCATCCGGGATCATGTCGACGCCACCCGTCGCGCTGCTGAAGCCTTCCCATCCGGCGGTCGTCACGAGCCCGCCGTAGTCGATGTTGTCCTTGATGACGACCGGGACGCCGTGGAGCGGACCCCGGGGACCAGACCCCGCATATTCGACGTCGAGGGCGGCCGCGATGGCCAGGGCGTCCGGATTCATCGAGATGAACGCGTTGTAGTGGCTCTCGTACCGTGAGATTCGTGCGAGAAACGCCTGGGTCAATTCGACTGCCGTGAAGTCGCCTGCTGCGTATCCGGCCGCGACATCGGCCACGGTCATCTCGACTACATCGATCTCCTGACCCGACGCCGGTGAGGGACCGGCAATCGCGCCCGCGACCAGGGCGAGCGCGATGCCGTACCGGCTATTCGCCACCCGGCACCCGCGTCTCACGTTCCGGCCGCGGAGCATCGGGAAGCTCCTGATCGTCCGAGACCGGGCGGGTCCGGATCGTGGGATACTCGATGCCCAACTGCTCGAGGTAGGTGTCGTACCGGGACGCGTCGTAGTAGAAGGGGCGCATCCGCTCGCGCCACTGCGCCATGATGCCCTCGTTCAGGAAGATGGCGGGCTGATCCGTCGGAGCGATGAACGGGATGTACTCCTGTTCGGCCGTCTGGACATCGTTGAAGTAGTCCCACGCGGCTTCGACGGTCTCACCATCGAGAAAGAGATCGAGAAGCGTCAGCGCCTGTACCTTCGCGCCGGCCACCCCACCCTTGTGTGCCACGGGGGTCGCCATCGCGATCCCGTTCGCCCAGTTGTGGCCCGGCCCACCGTTCATGTTGGACGGAAAGCGCATGGTCACGGTCGGCATGTTCCACGAGACGTCTCCAATGTCATCGGAACCGCCACCCAATGAACGGGAGAGGTCGACGGGTTCACCGAGGTCCCCGATCTCGGTCCTAAGACCCGTCACCTCGACACCCATCTCCTCCTGGAAGGCCTCGGCAAAGCGGACGTCGTCCTCGCTCCAATCCGGCATGCCCACGCGTTCCATATTGGCATACGTGGCCTCGGCGACCGGCTTGCTGAAGTGCCGACCCCACGCCGAACCGACCGTCATGATCGTGTCGATGGTGGTGCCGGTCATGAGCGCGGCTCCCTGAGCCATGAGTGCCGCCGCGTCGTACTGCTCCTTTGTCAGCTCGTAGTCGCGTTCGCGGAAGTAGAACCAGATCGTCGCCCGCTGGGGAACGACGTTCGGCTGATCACCCCCCTCCACGATGATGTAGTGAGACCGTGCGGCGGGACGCAGGTGCTCCCGCTTGAACTCCCACGCCTGCGCCATGAGCATGACGGCGTCGAGCGCGGACCGGCCTCGCCACGGTGAACCAGCCGAATGGGCCGTCTCGCCGTTGAACCGGTACTGGACCGACCAGAGCGCGTTTCCGCCGGCCTGCCCCCAGCTGACGTTGAAGCCGCTGGAGACATGCGTGAAGAGGTTCACGTCGACGCCGTCGAAGACGCCCTCCCGGACGAAGAACGCCTTCGAGGCCACCTGCTCTTCCGCGACGCCGGGCCACAGGAGAAGCGAGCCGTCGATGTTCTCGCGCTCCATGATCTCTTTGACCGCGAGGGCCGCGACGATGTTCACCGCCTGCCCCGAGTTATGCCCCTCGCCGTGTCCTGGAGCCATCGCCAGAATCGGGTCACGGTATGCGACGCCCGGCTTCTGGTTCGACTGGGGGATGCCATCGACGTCCGAGCCGAGTGCGATGAGCGGCTCGCCCGTACCGTTCGACCAGCGTGCAGTCCAGGCCGAAGGCATCCCGGCCACGCCGAGTTCGATCTCGAACCCCTCGTCCTCGAGCAGCCCGGTCAGGTACCGCTGTGTCTCGAATTCCTGCATGCCCAGCTCGCCGAACGAGAACAGGTGATCGATGATCTCCTGAACCAGCTTCGAACGGTCCTCGACCATCTCGAGGGCCTCTTCCTTGAGCCCCCCGAGTCGAGGATCTGCCTGAGCCAGGGCGGACTGAGGGAGCAGTCCAAGAACGACGGCAAGAGCCGCAAAACGCACGAACGCCCGGTGCATCAACTCATCTCCGATCCAATGGCATGTAAACAGTGTCAGGACAATAATCCGAGTCCAATCCGGGGGCGACCCGCAGCGAGTTCAGTCGAGCGGCGGCCGGCGCAGGTGCCAGTCCGTGTTCTTCTGAAACGCGTGCGCGACGTTGAGAATCTTGTCATCCGCGAACAGATCACCGATGAGCGTCGTGGTGAGGGGCATCTCCGTCGGGCTGTCCGCTTCGGGATCCCGGACGCCGAAGCCGTATTGCACGACCGCCGCGGGATGACCCGTTTGATTCGTCAGACCGACCTGCCCGGATCCAGACACGAACATGTCGAAGCCTTCCATGGCCTCCTGCATTTCCTTCATCAGAATGAGACGGCGACGCTGGCTCTGCATGTAGTCGAGGGCACGCGTGTCGCGCCCCCGTCGGAAGCGCCCACGTCGGCGCGCTTCGGGCCCCTCGAGGCCCTCGGGGAGCGGTTCCGGCTCGACTCCGTCGGGTGCGACGTGGTAGTCGAAGGCGGCGGATGACTCCACGCCAAGCGAATTCGAGGACCCGCGCGGAATCGCGTTCATCTCCCTGAGGTTCGCGCCGAGCGCTCCGAGCTGCTCGAGGAACTCCTCCGGAGCCGAGTCGTCGTATCCGATGTCGTAGCGGGTCAGATCGGCGTTTCTGTCGAATCGGAACGGAGCCGTGATCGAGGCAGGGTCCTTCTCGCTGGCTCCGTGGATCTCGTTGAAAACGAGCGCACAGTCCTCGATGGTTCGACACATCGGGCCTGCCTTGTCCATACTCCAAGAGAGAACCATCCCGCCGTACCGACTCACGCGTCCGAAGGTGGGCCGGAGCGCACTGAGGCCGTTTCGGCGGGTCGGTGAGACGATGGATCCCTGGGTCTCCGTCCCGATCGCAAAGGCCACGACGCCGGCTGCGGTCGCCGAACCCGGCCCCGCGGATGAGCCACTCGACCCCTCTTCCGTATTCCAGGGATTCCGTGTGCGACCACGGTACCAGCGATCGCCACTCGCGAACTCACCGGTCGCGAGCTTTGCGAGAAGAACCGCCCCGGCCTCGCGGAGCCGTACCACGATTTCGGCGTCCTCGTCGATGACCCGATCCTCGAAGTCCGCCGACCCCCACGTCGTGCGCGCGCCGGCGACTGAAAAGAGGTCCTTCACCCCATAGGGGATTCCGTGGAGTGGGCCCCGGTAGTTGCCGTTTCGCAGATCCGTGTCCGCCTGCTGTGCCTCCTCGCGTGCTCGGCCTTCGAGGAAGGTGACGGTGCAGAGGAGTACCGGATCGTATCGACGCATGCGTTCCAGGTAGATCTCGGTGAGATCCACCGAAGAGATGTGACGGCCCTGAATCAGAGCCGAGAGGCGATGGACCGGGAGGAACGCGACGTCGGTCGGATCGCCAGGCACCGATCCGCTCCACGGCTCCACCTCGAAGACGGACCGCTCAAAGGGATTGCCGTCGTGTTCGCGCCAGAGCTTCTCCATGAGGGAGCCCGTTCCGCCCGGATAGGCCTGGAACACGAGCGCCGGGTGCTCGCCATTGCCTAGCGGTACGGGCGGAGGGCCCTCCTGACGTTCTTGGAGAACAGCCCGGGCAATGCTCGGCTCCCCTGCCAACAGACTCTGCGGAGTGATCACACCCGCCGCGGCAGCAGTCGCCGCCGCCTTCAGGAAATCACGTCGCTCAACACCGGTTCGTCCGCCGAAGTCGAGTTCGTCGTCACTCTTCGAGCCCATCGGTACTCCTCCCTTGCTGGTCGAGTCGCTCAGGATGCCGGGGGGTCACGGTTCCGGCAAGCTCCCCGGGAGGCATCCCGGACCGCGTGGCGGTCAAGTCAGGAGGGTCGCCTCGACCACGAGCCCCGGTCCGAAAGCGAGGGCCACGCACGGGCGTGGGGCCCCCTGCTTCCTGAGCCTGTCGAGGATGAACAGGATGGTGGGGGAGGACATGTTGCCGTAGTCGGAGAGAACCTGTTTCGAGACGGCGGTCTGTTCCCGTGACAGTCCCAGGCTCTTCTGTACGGAGGTGACGATGCGAGGCCCACCGGGATGCACCGCCCACGACTCGATGTCGGCGAGGCCGAGGCCCTGATCGCCGAGCCATTCCGTCAGCCAGTCCCGAAGGTTCGCCTCGATGAGACCGGGTACTCGCGCTGACAACGTCATGCGGAACCCGTGGTCCCCGATCCGCCAGGTCATGGCGTCCTCCGAACCCGGCATGAGCATGCTTCCGGTCGCCTGCACCTTCCAGACCTCGTCGCCTCCCGTCTCACCCTCCCCTCCGACGACCGCAGCCGCCCCGTCGGCGAACAGTGCGTTCGCGACCATCATGTCGGGATCCCAACCGTAGGCGAAATGCAGTGAGCAGAGCTCCACGGCACAAAGGAGAGGAACGGCCTGGGAGTCCGTGCGCACGAGAGAGTGAGCGACCCTCAGTCCGTTGAGTGCACCGTGACATCCCATGAAGCCGACGTGAGTGCGCTCGGTCGTCGGAGGAAGACCGAGCCCGGAAATGATGGCAGCGTCCACGCCCGGCGATGCGAAACCGGTGCAGGACACGGTCACCAGATGGGTGATCGCGTCGGGCGACGTGCCCGAGGCTTCGAGCGCCCGGTTCGCCGCCTCCTTCGCCAGCTCAGGGGCGCGCGTCTCGTAAAGCGCCATCCGCTCAGCCGTGCCCGGCCCCCGATCATCTTCGTCGATGGCGGGCCGATACAGGGCCTGTCGACCCTCGATCGGCCCCCCGTCATTCTCGAATAGAACGCTGTGCCGACGCTTGACGCCCGAGCGCCGGTAGAGAGCTCTGAGCGTTCTGGCGCGCGTATCGTCGATGCGGCAGAACGTAGTGTGAAGCTCGAGGGCCTCGTCCTGCGTGAGCGAGAATTCCGGTTGAGCAGTGCCGATGCCGCGAAGTTCGAACCTCATGCTGCCACCTCGACGCGCGGTGGCTGCGCAGCCGCATGAACGAACGGGCGGGCCAGGACCGGAGCTCGCTGAAGAAGGCCAATCGTCGAGCGCACGAGCATCGGGTGACGAAGGCCACGGGACAGCCACCGGCACAACCGTTGGGAAGACTGGACCTGCCGCTTGTGGTAGGTCTCCCACTCCTTCCCCAGCTGGTGCGACCATCCCAGCCGGGCGGCGTGGAGAAGTGGTCCCAGAGCGAGGGCGGAGTTCATGGCCCACGACATCCCCTCGCCCGTAAAGGGCTCCACATACCCTGCCGCGTCTCCAATGCGAAAGAAGCCCTCGTCGGCAAGGCGATCCCTCTGCCGGGTCAAAGGCGGAGTACCTCGCCAGCCCGCGATCGGCACCGTTTCCAGCGCTGCCTTCCCCGACTCGACGAGAATCTGATTCACGGCCCCTTCGGGTCCCAGGCGTGCGACGATCTCCGGATCGACCGCGGCCCCGACGTTGAGCGTGCCGTCCTCGACCCGGACCATCCCTACGTAGCCACCGCTGCCCATCGTCATCTGAAGTTCCCCTCTTTCTGTTTCGTACGATGGGTCGTCGAATACTGCTCCCACTCCGATCCGTGACGCAGGGTCGACCCGCACCGAGCGACCTGACTCGGGTGACCCGGAAGACTCGATCGCACCGCGAAGCCCCGTGGCATCGACCACGATTCGGGCATGGGCCACAGATCGTTGTCCCTGCGACACCAGCGATAGGCGGGTCGCATCCCCCTCCCTGCCCGTCATCTCGGCGCGGACTCCTTCCTGGAACTGGACACCCGATGCCCGGGCCGCTTCGATCAACGCCTCATCGAGCGCCTGGCGGGAAAGCGCCGCAGAACCCCGTAGCTCGATGCTCGACGAATGCCGCCCAGCCCGCAGCGTCAAGCTCTCGAGCGGGACCGCACCACACTGTCCGACCAGCCCTTCGAGCCCCGCGCGGTCGAGCGCCTCGAGCGCTCCCGGGCTGAGGCATGCCCCACAGACCTTCCACCGGGGGAACGACTGTCGGTCGAGGAGCAAGACCGAAGCACCACGGCGCGCGCCCTCCCGAGCTGCCATCGCTCCGGCCGGACCCGCGCCCAGCACGACCACGTCCCAGACCTTCATCCTCGCTCTCGCCGCCAGCGAATCGTGTAGCGCTGGGGCCAGGCGCGGCTGACGCTGGCCCCGCTCAGGCCGGCCTCCGAACACAACTGCTCAGCCTCCGGAAGCGTGAACGCCGCGCGCACCGAAACGAGCCCGTCCGAACGGGCAACGTCGGATCGGGTCAACGTATGCAGTCCGACCCATGCGAAGAGGTAGCCGAGTCGGGTGCGTCGAAGGTCCTGGACCAGGACGGTGTGCGCCGTCACGGCCGCCATGCGCCTCAGGAGCTGGGACGCGGCCTCATCGGTCCAGGTCGTGTCCGCCCGGGATATCGCCATCGATTACATCCGCCTCCAAAAAGTCGACGTCGGCGCCCCTCGGCACGGCCAACCTCGCTGCTTCGAGCGCCACTTTGCTCACGTCACACCCCCGGAGTTCGACGGCGAGGCCGCTGCCCCGGAGCCGGTTGGCGACATCCACCAGGACGTCACCGCCGCCACACGCCACGTCGAGGACCCGGACCGGACCAGGCCGCGACCGGCCGATCGTGAGGATCTCCCGATAGACCCGGAGGCCTGCGAACGACACCCGATTGATCCTGGCGAGCGCTCGAAGAGCCTGCAGGTGTCTGGCCCGATCGAGATCCGGATCATCCATGACCTCGGGCTCGCAACGCCGAAGGGCGAGATCAGGGTATCTCACGGCGAGCGATCGAGGTCATTCGGTCGGCTCCGGTGATGGACAGCAGGTGGATCGAACCGAGAGCATGGATCACCCGCGGGGGCGCAGCAAGCTCACACGAAAGTCCGCTTCCACATACCTCGCCTGAATAGCGCCCCACGACGGGACCGGTCAGCCGCCGATTCTCTTCTCCCGATCCACCCACGTCTCACCCTCGGTGATCCAGGTGGCAGGTGCTCCCCCCCTGAGGTGGTGGTCGAACCACTCGAGGATCCTCCGGTGGTAGTCGACTTGCTGCGTTTCCTCTCGGAGACCGTGGTCGGCCCCGGGATACACGAGCAGCACGACCTCCTTCCCTGCCCGTCTCGCGTAGTTGTAGAACTCGAGTCCCTGGCGGAAGTCGACCACACCATCCGCGTCCCCGTGCATGAGCAGCATCGGCGTTTCCAGGTCCATGATGAAGTTGGCCGGTGAGCTCTCGAGGTGACCCTCGAGATCTTCCCAGTACGGAACCGCCATCCGCGCCTGCCCGGTCTCCCAATGGCCGGTCTCCGGCAGGCCGCCGTTCCAGTGCACGGCACCCATGAAGCTCATGAAATTCGTGATCGCCGCTCCAGCCACCGACGCCGAAAAGCGATCCGTGCGCGTGGGCAGATACGACGCCTGATACCCACCCCACGAATGGCCGATGAGTCCCATTCCGTCGGGATCGACGTGGCCGGTGGCGACCGCTGCATCGAGGGCGTGCTCGACCGCATCCAGCGCCGAGGGTCCGGGCCGCCCGGGCTCGTACACGATGTCCGGCATGAGCACGAAGTAGCCTGCCTGAGACCAGGTCTGGTAGTCGTAATACTCACGCTCGCCCGGAGTGTCGTAGACGTGCAGCCGGTCCGAGAGGCGCTCGTACTGATACAGGATGAGCGGATACCGCTGCCCTTCCTGGAAGTCCGCCGGGTAGATGAGGATCGCCTGCAGATCGTGACCCGCGTCGGTCGTGTAGTCCAGAAGCTCCGAGTGACCCCATGCGTACTCGTCCTGGAACGGATTCGTCCGCGTCACCTGGACCGGGTCATTCAGATCGGCCCCGGCGACGAAAACGTCGGGCGAGTCATCCCAGCGCTCCATGCGGAAAGCCATTCGGTCAGCGTCGCGTGCGGCTCTGAGCCCAGCGACGTTCGCTTCCTCGAAGATCAACGTCTCTGGAGCCTCGCCCAGTTCCATACGCGCGAAGCCTGACTCCTTGGTTCGCAGGTGACGCACCGACAGCCAGACCGGATCGTCCGGATCGAGCACCGGCGTCCCGAACGGCGAGCCCTCCGGATCCATGTTCAACACGCGATACGCCCGCCCCTGCTCAGCCCCTGTCGTAAGGCGATCGATCGATCCGCGTCGCAGATCCGCCAGCCAGACGTCGTACTTGTCGTACAGGAGTGCAGCAGACCCATCGTCGACCCAGCCCCCGACGCCCCAACTCGGACGAGGCCCGGGATAGTCGAAGTCGCTCAACGAGCGTCCGAAGTTCTGACCGTCACCGATCTCGGTCCACCCGAGGTCGGATAAGTCTACCGCGCTCCAGCCGTCGTCTCTGAAGACCAGCACCCGCTGAAGGTCCTCGTTCGACGCGATGCCCTGGTCGAGCCCCTCCGCGATCAGGGCTCGGTCTCCCGATTCGACGTCGACGCGATACCAGTCCGCCGTGCCTGCTCCGAAGCGGCGTTCGAAGAGGTATGGACCGTAGTCGGGTACGAGGCCCCAACGTCCACCGGCCACGATGGTAACCGGCTCCTCCAGTTCGTCGCCGAGCATCACGAAGCGGTCGTCATGCATGTGCCACGCCGCCGCCATCGTCTGCCGCGACAACTGGCTGGAGCGGTACTCCTGAGCTCGGAGAATCAGGTCGTCATCCCAATGCCACACCTGTACATCGGCAGGGTCGACCTCATCTGCTTCCTCGCTCACCTCGTCGTCGGACGCGTCGTCCGCAGGGCCTTCCTCTTCGTCGGAAGCATCATCCTCCGGAAGTCGGTCCCATGGACGCATGCCAACGAAAACCGTCTGCCCGTCCTCGCTGAACTGGATGCCCGCATAGTCGGTGAGCCGAGTATCTGCCGGGATGTCGGTGCGATCCGTCACGGACAGCACGCGCGCGCTTGGGCGATTCACGTCGTCCCAGACCACGACGTCGTGCGACACCTCCTCATGATCCTCCGACTCGACGGACCGCAGAACCCCGAGTTGGGTCGATTCGTCATTCCACGTGAGAGCCGTGTAGTCCGCGTCGCCACTCTCGATGGTACGCAGAGTCTCTTCTTCCGGATCGAAGAGCACCACGCCATTCGACGTGCCCCAGGCGGTACGAAGCGTCGCCGCGAGGACCCGTCCCCCGTCCTGCCAGGCGAAGTCGTCCACGTTCCCAATGATGGTCTGATTCCCGGAAGACGGCTCCATGACGATCAGATTGCCACCGACGGAATCCGAAGGCGCTGCAGTTCGCGCAGCGATCCAGGCTCCATCATCTCTGAAGGCGAAGGAGGACACGTCGAACAGGACCGTGTCCGTTTCCGTGGCCAGGTCCATGAGACCCAATCGATCCTGGATCGGGCCATCCGACGCCTCGGATTCATCGACGGACACGCCTTTCAGATACGCTAGCCAACCACCGTCTCGCGAGAATGCCGGGGACCGGCCGTGCTCCAAGACGAGCGCCTCCGAAGCTCCGTCGGTTCGCGTCAGCCGCAGCTCGCGATTCCCATCGACCTTGGTAATCGCGGAGACGACCCACCTTCCTGTGGGATCGAGATCGAAGCTGCCCAGGCGCTCCCATTTGCCGTAGTCGGCCGCCGTGAGTGTCGGTTGCTGCGCGTCCACGGTAGCGGCACCGTGAGCGAATATCGCCGCACCGGTGGCCACGATGGCTCCTCTCATCCACGCCTGCCGACGTCTCGGCATCGTCCTCATACGTCCCCCGATTCTGGAAACCCTGATCGCGTTGTCAGGACTTTACGATGCCGGTGGCGACCCGGTACGGCAACGGCCCAAATGCGTCGCGTTTGGTGAAATCGAACGTTATCGGAGGCGACCTTTTGGGGTCGCCGTGCATACTGAACCGCACCGACCGTTCCCCGCCCCGGATAAAGTCCTGGAACGCAACTCACGGACGCTGCTGGCCGGCTTCACACTCGAGCCATCCGGGCAGTACTTGGCGGGGCCGCGCCCGTCGGGCATGTCGAACACCACGCCGTGGCACTCGAACGCATGGCTCAGGGTCTCGCCAACGCGTTCCCGACCGGCTCCGACCCGGCTCCCGGGCACTTCCCTCGATTTGGGCGGACGGCGACGACTTCATGGACAGGGTGACGGCGATCCAAACCGCGTCGGCAGCGCTGGTGACGGCGGCCCGCTCTGGCGACGATGCCGCGATCGGGGCGGCAATGCAGTCCGTTCAGGGCACGTGTCGAGGATGCCACACGACCTACCGAGGCCCGGCTAACTGAGTCGCGCGTATCTCAGAAGCCGGGAGGAACCCAGGAGACGATACGCAGCGGTCCTCCACTGCCCCCCTCGATCTTCATGGGAAGCGCGACAACGAACGCCCCTGATTGGGGGAGAAGGTCCAGGTTCGCGACGTTCTCGAAGCCCGCGATGTTCTCCGCATACAGCGTGACGTGGGCGCGAAAGTCGGTGGATTGGCCGTAGTCGATGCTCGGGGTGTCGATCCCGATCGCCACGATTCCGCGATTGTCGACCAGCCAGGCCGCCGCATCGGGATCGAGGCCCGGAAAGTGGAGGTTCGGTACGGCTTCCGGCCCCACGGCTGATGTACCGAGGTAGGCCGTGCGATCGTTCCACCGAGAACCCCATCCGGTCCGCAACAGCAGCACGGCCCCGTTGGGAATCTCACCGTTTGCGTCTTCCCAGGCAGTGAAATCCGCCACGGACACGAGGTAATCGGGCGTCGCCCGCGCCGACACGTCGACGACGGCCGCCGGACCCATGAGGCCCGAGAGCGGGATCTCGTCGTTGGTGAGCCGGCCTTCCGCGAAATGGATGGGCGCGTCGAGGTGTGTCCCACCGTGTTCGGCCGAGGCAAAAGCATACGAGGAGTAGAACCACCCGCCTGGCGTCTGACCGAACGCCAACTCCTCGAGCTGAAAGCCCGCCGTGTCCGTGGGCCAGTAGATCGTCGAAGGTCCGAAGGAATGGGTCAGATCGACCCACTGACCGACGCTACCGTCGAAGACTCCACCGTAGTCGACTGCGGCAGGCTGGCATGCGGCGGCCCACAGCACGACGCCCACTGCAAACGACCGGATCACGCTCCACCCTCCCAGATTTCGCCCAGCACCCGCTGGAAGTTGCCGCCCAGGATGCCTCGGATGTGGTCGTCGGTGTACCCGCGTCGGATGAGGCCTTCCGTGACGTCGAAGATGCGCTTCGGGTGCGCGATCTCATCGATGTCGATCTTGTCGCGGAACGCGTACGACCCCTTGTAGTTCGCCTTCAAGGCCTCGTACTCCTCGGTTGGCATGTCATCGTAGCCGTTGAGGTCGATATCAGAGCCGATCCCAAGGTGCTCGACCCCAACCAGATCCCGAACATGGTCGAAGTGGTCGATGTAGTGTTCGACCGTCGTGGGTTCCTCAGGAGTCACGAAGTTCCGCACGCCGGTGATTCCCATGACGCCACCGGTCTCGGCCATTCTCAGAATCGCTTCGTCCGTCTTGCAGCGAGGATGGCCAGGATTCAGCGCTCTGGCATTCGAGTGCGTGTACAGCACGGGTGCACCGGAAACCTCACACGCATCGAGTGTGGTCTGGTCACCGGAGTGTGACACGTCCACGGCCATGCCGACTGCGTTCATCTCCTCTACGATGGCGACACCGAAGTCGCTGATACCGCCGTCCACCCGCTCCGTCGAGCCGTTCCCGATCATGTTCCGGGCATTGTACGTGAGTTGACTCACGCGCTGTCCAAGACCGTGGAAGTCGCGCACATCCTGTGGGATGCGGAAGTGAGAGGAGTCCTGCACCCCAATCAGGATTCCGGTCCGCCCGGAGTCGTGCACCGCGGCCAGATCATCCGCGGAGTCGATGCGGACGAAGACGTCGGGTCGGTTCGCGATGATGGCGTTGAAGCTCGCGACGAAGCCGAGAACGTTGGAGTACGCCTCGTCGGTGGTTCTCCCGCCGACGCCCCGAGCAATGTGAAAGACGTCGATCCCCGACTCGGCCAACTCGGTGGCATCGGCGGCATCGAGTCCCGAAAAGTCAGGGCCCCACCGCTGTCGCGTCTCACCGTTGAGCGAGACCAGGCCCAGCATGTCGATTACGAGCGACCCCTCGACGAGGTCGATGCAGCGGGTCGTGTATTCCTGTGCGCTCCAGGCGAAGAGCCTGTGGCGGCCCAGGTTCAGGAAGGGCCCCGCCACGACCGCACCGGCGGCGCATGCCATACCACGGATCACTTCTCGGCGTGTAAGGCGACTCCCGATCACGAGTCCGCTTCGACCTTCTCCAGCATGTCGGCCATCATCAGGTTGAGGCGTCGCTCCACGACCTGAGCCTTCGCCTTCGCCTTGGACGGCTCCAGCTGTCCCACGGCCACCATGTGACAGGTCTGGTAGAATTCGCGGATCAACTTGAGCAGTTCCTGAATGTCGTCTCTGACGCTCGAACTCTTGCGCCGCTCGTTCTCCGGCCGGACCGAGTCGCCTCCGACGCCGGAGCCTGCGAGCGCGCGCTGGGCCAACAGCAGGGCCGGCAGCAAGCCCAGCCCCACCCGCACCCAGCGATCATCTACCAGAACGATCGCGAATGCCATCACGCAGAGCATGAAGAGAATCGTCGGCCTGTCGTTTGGTTGAGCCACGGGAAAGCCCTCGAAGTGAAGTTACGCGGGGGGTCGGTCGAAGGTACGCCTAACCGCCATACGCTTCCAGAAGTTCGAGTACGTGATCGATGTCGGCTTCCGTATGGTCGGCGTTGATCTGGGTCCTGATCTCCTCGTCCCCACGTGGCACGACCGGATAGGCGAGCCCGGTAACGAGCACGCCCTGGTCATAGAGGTGGCGAACGAGATCATGCGTCCTGGCAGTGTCACGGATCATCAGCGGGACCACTGGGTGCTCACCGGGAATCGTCTCCATCCCTATCCGATCCAGCCCGTCCTGGAAGCGCTTGGTAAGCGCACGCAGCCGATCGAGCAGGGGTTCGCCGTCTGCGGACGCAACGATCCTCAGCGAGGCCAGGGCAGCGGCCGCCTCACCGACCGTGATCGGATTCGAGTAGATGTACATCTGAGACGACTCGCGCAGGAACTGGATCGTCGCGCGATTCGCTACCACGTACCCGCCGTTGACCCCGAACGCCTTCCCGAGGGTGCCCACCAGTATGTCGCTCGGCGCACCGCCGGTGTGCTCCTCCGTACCGCGCCCGGTACGTCCGATGGCGCCGACTCCGTGCGAGTCGTCCACGACACTCACGACGTTCTCCGGGTAGTCCTCGTCGTGACGGGCGCACAGCTCGACGAACTCGTCGAGCGGGGCGTGGTCACCCCGCATGGAGAAGATCCCGTCGGTGACGACGAGCGCCCGTTTCGCCTTGCCCTTCCACTCCTCCAACGCGGCGTCGAGCTGGGCCATGTCGTTGTGGGCGTAGATCGCCTTCCCGGCGGGGCGGGAGAGTCGCATCGCGTTGATAATGCAATTGTGGTTCAGTTCATCCGAGATCAGGACTGTGTCCGGAGTCACCAGAGGAGTGATCGTCGAAACCACGGTGGCGTATGCGGACGAGAAGATCATCCCCGCCTCGCGCCCATGAAAGTCCGCCAACTCGCGCTCGAGCGTGACATGAGCTTCATAGCTGCCCGAGATGAACCGTACGGCCCCCGGGCCGGCCCCGAACGCCCGGGTGGCGGCCTCTTCTGCCTCGATGACCTCTTCGCGAAGGCCCATCCCCAGGTATGAGTTGGAGTTCATGCGCAGGAACTGCTTGTCACCCTCCCCATCCAGGAGAAAGCGTGGGCCGCGGTCACCCTCGGCTCTCAACACCCCGACGACGACGGTCTCGGCGCCCTTGGCGGTTCCGGCGGCCTCGAGCTGGCTGACGTGATCTTCGAGTACTCGGGTCAAGCGATCGACCGGCATCTCTATGCTCCGTTCTGTGCGGCAGTCAGGTGTTTCAGCATGTCTTCGGTCATCGCCGCGGCATCGAACGAAGGGCTCCAGTCCCACTCCTCTCTTGCCGCGGTGTCATCGATGCGGTCCGGCCAGGAATCCGCGATCGCCTGTCGGACCGGATCGACGTCGTATTCGATCGTGAAGCCCGGAAGGTGCTTTCGGATCTCGGCCGAGAGGTTCTCCGGGGTGAGCTGCATTCCCGTGACGTTGAACGCGTTGCGGTGCAGCAATCGGGACGGATCCGCCTCCATGACACCCACCAGCGCGTCGATCGCATCGGGCATGTACATCATGTCCAGCTGTGTGTCGCTGGAGAGAAAGCAGCGGTAGGAGCCGTGCTTGATCGCCTTGTAGAAGATGTCGACGGCCCAGTCCGTGGTGCCGCCGCCGGGCGGTGCACCGTGGGAGATGAGCCCCGGGAAACGCACACCTCGCGTATCGACACCGTAGCGATGGTGGTAGTAATCGCAGAGGAGTTCTCCGGCCACCTTCGTGATCCCGTACATGGTCGCCGGGCGCATGAGCGTATCCTGCGGCGTCGGGTCCTTCGGCGTGCTCGGCCCGAATGCCCCGATCGAGCTCGGGGTGAATACGGCGCATCCCTGTTCGCGTGCCACCTCGAGAACCGCCTCCAGGCTCGACATGTTTACATGCCATGCAAGCCTCGGGTCGCGCTCACCGATGGCCGAGAGGATGGCCGCGAGATGGTAGATGGTGTCGGCCTCGTGCCGCATGACGGCCTGCCCCACACCCTTGGCGTCGGTAGCGTCGAGCACCTGAAAGGGTCCGGCGTCCATGGCCTCCCCTTCCAGGTTTCGAACGTCGGTGGCCAGAACCCGCGAGGCCCCGTAGAGCTCTCTTAGCCTAGGAACAAGCCACGACCCGATCTGGCCCCCTGCTCCGGTAACGAGGATTCGCTTCAAGCGCTTGAACTCCTGAACTTCGGAAAGGGGCGGGAAACGGGCCGAAATCTAAGTACGGCAGGCCTTCTGGGGCGAGTGGAAGAACCCCGCGATCGCTGCGTTACCTTTTCGACGGTCGAACCGTCTTGTTATCGGAGACGCCTTTCTCGGAGGCGCGAAAGACAAGATGGGAGACCAGGTGATGAAGACGCTGAGAGACCTTCGCTTTCTTTGTTTGAGCGCCATGCTCAGCGTGGCAGCGTGCGACGACAGCGGGACCGACCCGGCGCTGGACCATGTCACCCCGGCTGAAGAGCTGGAACTGGCCGTTCTGGCGGACGAGGGGTCTTTCGACGTGGCCATGACGCTCACGAGCGTGACGAATGACGTTGCGTTCGCACGGGGCCACTCGGGGGCGCTCCAGGCCCGGACCCTCAGTGCGGAAGCCGAGGCCGCGTTCGCCCAGGCCCGAGCCGCGATGCTGGCCGGGGATCACCGCAAGGCCCTGGAGATGTCGGACATCGCGCGCCGCCTCGTCGCTCGCGCGCTGATCGCGACGGGTGGACTACCGACCGTCGAAGACCTGATCGAGAGGCTCGAGGACATCCTCCTCACACTGGACGTAGATGTCGTCGACGACCCGGATGCACTCCGGGTGGAGCTCGAGACGATCATCGCTGAGGCGAAGGCTCTTCTCGAATCGGGTGATTCCGTGGGGGCCGCAGCCCGTGCGATCCTCGGCGAGCAACGCATTCGATTTCATCGTGGCCGACACCACCATCGGGGCGACATCGCACCGGAGCGTGCCAGGCTCGGAGTGGCCTTGGCCGGCACGGCGGTGCGGCTGGCAGAGCGCCTGATCAATGCCCAGATCGCTTCGAGTGACGGGGTGTCGGACCAGGCGGACCGACAGCAGCGTTGGCTGGCCCACGCGAAGAAGATGCTCGAGCGAGCTGAAAACGCTCTTTCCAATGGACGCTTTGCCCGAGCACTCCACTTCGCCCAGCATGCTCAGTGGTCGGCTCTCAAGGCGGTGATTCTCCCCGGTGGCATCACGGAGCAGGAGGTCCGAGGCATGGTAGAGTTGGCCCAGGGGCTTCATGAGCAGGCCCGGGTAGCGTTGGGCGACGATCCGACGGAGTTGCAGGTGCGACTCTGGGAGCGAGCCGGCGACTTGATCGAGATCGGACTCCGCAAGCTGGAGGCAGGCCACAAACGTGGGGTCGCCGCGCTGTGGCGGGCGGCCGTGATCTCGAACTGGTTGATGGGCTGAGAGGCCGGGACGAGCCCCGCGTCCTCTGCGGACGCGGGACTCGGTTCCGTATCTTGTAGCATGATGAGCCCGAGCGTGGTGGCACCCGTCGAACGAACCGACGCACAGGTCGTACGCGATGTCCTGTCCGGCGACCGAGACGCGTACCGCCTTCTCGTGCGCAGGTACGCCGACACACTCCACGCCCACGCCCTGTACATGACGGGCAACGCGGACGAAGCGGCCGACCTTACGCAGCGGGCCCTCGTCCAGGGGTTCAGGAAACTGAGGAGCTGTAGAGAGCCGGATCGGGTGGGGGCCTGGCTCTTCCGGATCGCCGCGAATCTCTGCAAGGACCATGTACGGAGCGCGCGACGCGCGGACGTACCGCTGGCAGGTCTGGCCGCCGTTCTGCCGGGTAAGGACAACCCCGAAGCGGACGCGGCTCACGCCGAAGCGAGATCACGAATCTGGGGAGCGCTCGACGAACTGACCCCGGAACAGAAGGAGGCCTTCGTGCTGAAGCACGTCGAAGGCCGGTCGTACGAAGAGATCGCAGCCGTAATGGACCTGTCGGTCTCTTCGCTCAAGATGCGGGTCCACCGCGCGCGCGAAGCGTTGCGGGGACTCCTGGAGGAGTACGCATGAAAGACGAACTACATCGCTATCTGGATGCCGACGGACCGACGGCGAATCTCGAACCTGGTGATCGTGCGGAGGCGGACGCATGGGACCGGATGGTCGCGTCCTTTCGGACAGAGGCCCCGAGTGGAGCAGCTCCGCCGTGGCTCGAGCAGAAGGTCATGTCCGAGATCGAGGCGTTACCCGAACGCGGCGGTATTCACCGACTCACGGACTGGCTCGTCCGTCCAGCATCGATTCGCGTCTCTCCGCTCGCGACAGGCCTGATCGCCGCAGCGTTCGCCTGGGCCATTCTGCTCCCGGGGGATGACGTGCCCACTGACCCGGACCTCGTGGGATCGGGGCCGGACGAGACCATCGTGTACGTCCAATTCATGCTCGAGGCGCCGGCCGCAACGACCGTGGCAGTGGCTGGGGACTTCAACGACTGGGGCCCCGACTTCGCGCTCGAAGACACGGACGGCGACGGGATCTGGACGGGGCGAGTACCCGTTCGACCGGGTGTGCACAGCTACATGTTCCTGATCGACGGAACCGAGTGGCAGACCGACCCGCTCG
>JBDGVT010000094.1:0-11756 GCA_039585495.1 Gemmatimonadota bacterium
GCGACCGTGGGAATGATCTTGCGGATGCTGTCCGAGCGTGGTGGCTGGCTCGGCAGAATCGCCGCTTCGTTCGCCGGGATGGCCTGGACCCTGACGACCTTCCTCGCGGTTCCCGTGTTGGTGACGAAAGACATCGGGCCGATCGACGCCATCAAGGAAAGCGCGGCGATCTTCAAGCGCACATGGGGCGAGCAGGTGGTGGGCAACTTCGGCCTCAGTTGGGCCGTCTTCCTGATGATGCTGTCCTGGACGGCGGTTTCCTTCGGGGTGGGCTACCTGGCTAGCGCGCTCTTCGGAGGGTTGGGGATCTTCGCTGCGGTCGGGATCGGGATCGCCGGCTACGTGTTCCTCGCGCTCATGGCGTCTGCCCTTCAGGGTATCTACCAGGCGGCCCTCTATCGCTTTGCGATGACCGGAGAGGCCGGGTATTTCGATGCCCAGATCATGGGGACTGCCTTCCGTCAGAAGTAGGAGGGAAGGACAATTAGATGACGTGAAAACGGGGTATTCCCCCGCTTGCCCACGTCTGACCCCCCGCCTACAATCCGAGTCCCCATTTCGACGATACGAGGCTATTCACGTCGTATTCTGGGGTCTGACAGGGGATCCTCCTTCGTCCTTCCGGACGGGCGGGAGCCCCGACTCATCGGATTTTCGGAGGATTGCAGATGGCATCTGCCAAGGACTACACCACGGACCGCATCAGAAATGTTGCGGTCCTGGGTCACGGTGGCGCGGGGAAGACGAGCCTCATCGACGCGCTCTGTTATGTGGCCGGTACGTCGAAGCGCCACCACGACGTGAAGGAAGGCCAGGCGCTCACGATGCATACGCCCGAGGAACAGGCGCACGGGATCTCGATCCAGATGACGCCCGCGTATGCCGAGCACATGGACACGAAGATCAACCTGCTCGATACGCCGGGATATCTCGATTTCACCGGAGAGGCGTTGGCTGCCGTGCGGGTCGCGGACGCCGCGATCATTGTGGTTTCGGCCACCTCCGGGGTCGAGGTGGGAACGGAGCGAGTCTGGGAGTACTGCGAGGCCCGGGGAATTCCCCGGATCTTTTTTGTTTCGATGATGGACAAGGAGCATGCCGACTTCGATGGCGTGTTCGCTCAGATCAAGAGTCGGCTGACGGAAAGCGCTCTGCCGGTCGAAATCCCCATCGGTCAGGGAGACGATTTCTCCGGGATCATCAATCTCTTCAGTGAAAAAGCGCACATCTACAAGAAGGGCACTACGAGGGGCGAGTATGACGAAGCGGACATCCCCGACGAATTGAAGGATAAGGAAGCGCAGTGGGAGACCGAGTTGCAGGAGACCCTCGCGACCACCGACGAGAGTCTTCTGGAAGTGTACCTCGAGGGCGGAGCCATCTCACGCGAAGAGGCAATCGAAGCGATGGCCCGCGGGATGGCTCGTAACGAGGTGGTTCCGGTTTTTTGTGGCGCTCCGACGCTCACCTACGGCATTCGCGCTCTTCTCAGGAAGCTCGTCGAGTTGTGTCCGAATCCGGCCGAGGCGAAACCCGAGGTCGTGGACGGCACGGCATACCCGGCAGATGATGCCGGTCCGCTCGCAGCGCTCGTATTCAAGACCGCCGCGGAGCCACACGTGGGTGAACTCTCCTACTTCCGGGTGTTTTCTGGCAAGGTGAGCAACGGATCGGAAGTCGTGAATGCGTCCGACGGTCAATCCGAGAAGATGAACCATCTCAGCATCCCCATGGGCAAGGAGCGCCATGAGGTCAGCGTGCTGCACGCGGGCGATATCGGTGTCATCGCGAAGCTGAAGCACACGCACACGAACGATTCTCTCTGTGGCAAGGGCAACCAGATCGCCCTCGAAAAGATCGAGTTTCCCAGTGCGGATATCGCAATCGCGATCAAGGGTCTGAGTCGTGGAGACGAGGACAAGCTCGGCGAGGTTCTTCCCAAGCTCCACGAAGAGGATCCCACGTTCAGCGCTTCATTCGACGCCGAACTGCACCAGACCATCGCTCGCGGCGTGGGCGAGCTGCATCTGGACGTCCAGTTCGAGCGCATGGCACGCAAGTACGGTGTGAAGGTCGAGACCGAGCAGCCGCGTATCGCCTACCGTGAGACGATCACGAAAGAGGCGGAGGGCCAGGGCCGGCACAAGAAGCAGTCCGGAGGGCGTGGACAGTTCGGCGATTGCTGGATCCGCATGCGCCCGAACGCTCGGGGTGCGGGCTATGAGTTCGTGAATTCCATCAAGGGTGGTGTGATTCCGACGAAGTATGTGCCGTCAGTAGACCGCGGAATCAAGGAGGCCTCGGTGAGGGGGGTGGTCGCCGGATATCCGCTGGTCGACTTTGCGGCCGAATGCTACGACGGCTCCTACCACGCGGTCGATTCCTCCGATATTGCATTCAAGCTGGCCGGGTCACACGCCTTCAGGAACGTGGCCGAAAAGTGCAGGCCGATCCTCCTCGAACCGGTCGTCGAGGTCGCAGTGACGACTCCGGACGAGTACCTCGGGGACATCATGGGCGACCTCACGTCACGGCGCGGCAGAGTCCAGGGAATGGACCCCGCCGATGGTCGAACGACCGTACGCGCGATGGTGCCGGAGTCGGAGCTATACAAGTACGCGGCGACGCTGCGCTCCATCACGCAGGGGCGGGCGCATCACAGCAGGAAGCTGGCTGGTTATGAGCCGGCACCCGACGAGGTGGCGAAGAAGGTCCGCGCCGAAAGAGAGGCGGAGGACGCGCACCACTAGCTGGGTCATCTTTCGGCACCGGACGGGGCCGAAAGCAGTGGTAAGGGGGGCGAGCCCGATGGGGTCGCCCCCCCTTTCTTACACCCCGAACTGACGCAGGTGGTGGTCGGCGTGCCGGTAGCCGTAGCGGCCCCACTCCCCTCGCGACATGCGGCCCCAGAAGTAGTGCGGCTCCAGGGTGCGTCCGTCCGACTCGACGAATCGGCCGATGAGAGTCTTCAGTTCCGCGACATCTGTGGCGAAGTCTACGGGAGCAGTGCCACCCCTCTCCGCATCGACCCTCGCTGATGTGGGGACGCCCTTCGGCCACGGCATCGGTGCAGTGAATACGAGGAAGCGCACCACTCGTCGCCGGAGGTTGACGGGACGTGCGTCCAGCGGTCGATCGAGCAGAATCGCTTTGAACGAATCGCTCAGGTGACAGACCGCCTGAGGAGGGGTCATCCGCCCCCATTTCCTCTCGCTTTTCGGGGACAGGCGGTCCAGCCGCGAGAGGATCTCGGCGTGCCGCTCAGGTCGGAAGATGTTGCCCATGAGGACTGGGTGGCGAGGGGGGGTTCTAATGTGGGCAGACCCCATCATATTAGGACGGCGCTGCGCCCTGCTCCGCAGCGTTACATCATACGCCGCGAAGCTTCCAAGGGTGCTTCGGCGCCCCCCGAAAGGTGGCCCCATGCCGTCCAAAGTCACGGCCTTGCCGGTCAAGCGGTCGTTCGGAGAAACCATGCGCCAGGACGCGTGGTGGATTCAGCCGCTCGTCGTCTTCCTCGGTTTCTCTGCCTTCATCGTGTATTCGACGTGGGCGGCCTTCCAGGGACAGTTCTACACACACGAGAATCTTCTCTCTCCGTTCTATTCTCCGGAGATCTGGGGTCCGACTGAGCACGCGCTCATGCAGCGGCCTGGATCGCCCGGCTGGTGGCCGGGCTTCCTGCCGTACTCGCCTGCGTTCCTCATCCTGTGGGCGCCCGTCTGCTTCCGGCTGACGTGCTACTACTACCGGGGCGCCTACTACAAGGCGTTCTGGGCGGATCCGCCGAACTGCTCGGTGGGTGAGCCACGGAAGTCCTACCTCGGCGAGAAGCACTTCCCGCTGATCGTCCAGAACCTCCACCGGTACACGCTGCTGCCCGCACTGGCGCTTCTGATCTTCCTCGGCATCGATGCCTGGCACGCGTTCTGGTTCGACGCGGTCGGCGGGGGTGAGGAATTCGGGATGAGCGTCGGGACCATCGTCTTGACCCTCAACGTGGTCCTGCTGTCGAGCTACACACTGGGGTGCCACTCCATTCGTCACCTCATTGGTGGTGGGATCGACCGGCTCGCGAAACGTCCGGTGCGCAGAATCGGCTACGACTGTGTGACCTGTCTGAACAAGCGGCACATGCTATTCGCCTGGATGAGTCTGATCTGGGTCGGTTTCTCCGACGTTTACGTACGCCTGTGTTCGATGGGCGTCTGGACCAACGTGAGGTTCTTCTGATGTCCGCCTACCAGGAGTTCGAACACGACGTCATCGTCATCGGCGCCGGTGGCGCCGGCTTGCGGGCGGCGATCGAGGCTGCGGCTCAGGGTGTCAGCGTGGCCCTCATCTGCAAGTCGCTGCTCGGAAAGGCGCACACGGTCATGGCAGAGGGCGGCATGGCCGCTGCCCTTGGCAACGTTGACGAGCGCGATTCATGGGGCGTCCATTTCGCCGACACGATGCGAGGGGGGCAGTACCTCAACAACTGGCGCATGGCGGAGCTGCACGCCAAGGAATCTCCGGCGAGGACGCTCGAACTCGAGGCGTGGGGTGCACTTTTCGATCGGACGCCGGAAGGCAAGATCATCCAGCGCAATTTTGGTGGTCATGCCCACCCCCGACTGGCGCACGTCGGAGATCGGACCGGACTGGAGATGATCCGGACGCTCCAGGATCACGGGATTCATCAGGGTGTCGACGTCCACATGGAGGTCACCATCACGCAGCTCCTCAAGGACGGGGACCGCTGTGTGGGGGCGTTCGCATACGACCGCGAGCAGGGACGCTTCCGTGTCTACAAGGCGAAGTCGGTCGTCCTGGCTACGGGAGGACTCGGCCGTGCGTTCCTGATCACGAGCAACAGCTGGGAAGGCACCGGCGATGGACCTTCGCTCGGCTATCACGCGGGCGCCGAGCTCATCGACATGGAGTTCATCCAGTTCCACCCGACCGGTATGGTCTGGCCTCCCAGCGTTCGCGGCATTCTCGTCACGGAGGGTGTGCGAGGCGAAGGCGGCATCTTGAAGAACAGTGAAGGCAAGCGCTTCATGTTCGACGATGTCCCCCCGCTTTATGTGGATCAGACAGCGGACTCACCGGAAGAGGGGTGGCGCTACGTCATCGGGGACCGCTCAGCGAGGCGTCCCCCCGAGCTACTCACGCGTGATCACGTCGCTCGCAAGATCGTCAAGGAGGTCCAGGAGGGCAGGGGATCACCCCACGGTGGAGCTTTCCTCGACATCGCCTGGATCAAGGAGCACGTCAAAGACGCCGAGGGGCACATCAAGAAGAAGCTGCCGAGCATGTACCACCAGTTCAAAGAACTGGCGGGCATCGACATCACCAAGGAGCCCATGGAGGTCGGGCCCACGACGCACTATGCCATGGGTGGCATCGCGGTCGACGCCGACACGCAGATGACCAACGTCCCTGGCCTTTTCGCGGCCGGTGAGTGTGCCGCAGGCCTCCACGGAGCCAACCGACTCGGAGGCAATTCGCTTTCCGATCTCGTCGTTTTCGGACAGCGAGCCGGTGAATACGCAGCCAAATTCGCGAAGGACAATCCGAATTACTCGGTGTCCGAAGCCGAGGTCGAAGCGGCGGCCGTCGAGGCGCTCGCGCCGCTCGAGCGAGAGATTACCGAGATTGGTCCCTTCAAGCTCCAGTACGAACTGCAGACCCTCATGCAGGACAAGGTCGGTATCGCTCGGGAGGAGGAAGGTCTGACAGAAGCGATCGCGCAGATCGAGACGATCTGGGATCGGATGAAGGTACTGGGAGCCGGTGGCAATCGCTGGTACAACCCGGGCTGGCATACGGCATTGGACATGAAACACCTCCTAACCGTGTCCAAAGCAATCGCGCTTGCGGCGCGAGAGCGGAAGGAGAGCCGTGGGGCACACTCACGGCTGGACCACCTGGAGAAGGACCCGGGGTGGGCCTCCTTCAACCACGTCACCCGAAAGGGGCCGGACGGTCACATGATCGTCGAGCGACGTGACATCCCCGAGATGCGTCAGGAACTCAAGGACATCATCGAGGAGCAGGGCTGATGAGTACCGCCACGTTCAAGGTCTGGCGCGGGGACAAGGAAGGCGGCGACTTCGAGACGTACGAGGTCGAGCTCGATCACGGATACGTCGTGCTCGATGCGATCCACCAGATCCAGGCCGAACAGGCGAACGATCTCGCGTGTCGCTGGAACTGCAAGGCCGGCAAATGCGGCTCCTGCTCCGCAGAGGTCAACGGTTCGCCCAAGCTCATGTGCATGACGCGGATCGAAGATCTTCCCGAGGACAAGCCGATCACCGTTGAGCCTTTGCGGGCTTTTCCGGTGCTCAAGGACCTCGTCACGGACGTTTCGTGGAACTACGAGGTCAAGGCATCGATCCAGCAGGTGACTCCGAAGGCTCCCGACTTCGAAGACGGGTCCTGGAAGATGGACCAGTACGACGTCGAGCGTCCGCAGGAGTTCCGGAAGTGTATCGAGTGCTTCCTCTGTCAGGATGTTTGCCACGTGCTGCGCGATCACGCCATGCACGACAAGTTCGCGGGGCCGCGCCACTTCGTGTTCGCCGCTCAGGCGGAGATGAATCCAATCGACACCGGGGACCGGCTCGCGCACCTTCGGGGCGACCTTGGGCTCGGGTACTGCAACATCACGAAGTGCTGCACCAAGGTTTGTCCGGAGGGGATTCAGATCACGGACAACGCGATCATCCCACTCAAAGAGCGTGTCGTGGATCGGAGCTACGATCCGATAGCGAAGCTCGTGAGTCTGGTAAGGGGGAACTGACCCGACGGTATCCTTGGTCCGGCCCGGGTCCTATCGTGTCGGGTATCCAAAGGAGAAGTCGATGATCGGGAATCCCAGGGCTGGCGCACGCTTGGTGCTCGTGTTCGCAGCGTTCTTCGTGTGCGCCCCCATCAGTGGGGTCCAGGCGCAAACGACCCACCGGCTCGTCGCGGGTCCGGAGACCGTCGCTTTCGGACACTACGATCCGGCGAAACCGGGCGTCCTGAGGATCCAGCCGGGTGACATCGTCGAGATCACGACGATGCTTACGAGCAACCCGACCCGGTTACAGCAGATGGGGCTACCGGCGTCTGAGGTCCAGTCGAATCTCACCGCCATCTATGACGAGGTCACGGATCGAGGGCCGGGCGGCCATATCCTTACTGGCCCCATACACATCGAAGGTGCGGAGCCGGGTGACGTGCTCGAGGTGCGCATCCTCTCCGTCGATTATTCGATTCCATACGGGTACAACGGTTGCAGCGGCTTCGTGCGTGATCTTTGCGACGAGGACGTCCGGTCACGCCTGATACGGATCGACACCGAAAACCACCGGGCCGAGATCGTGCCGGGCATCACGGTAGACACCCGCCCGTTCTTCGGCAGCATGGGCGTCGCGCCTCCACCCGATTCGGGGCGCGTGAGCTCGGTTCCCCCCGGGCGGCATGCGGGCAACATGGACCTGAAGGAACTCGTCGCGGGGACGTCGCTGTTCATCCCGGTGTGGGTGCCCGGAGCCCTGTTCGAGGTCGGCGACGGACACGCTGCCCAGGGTGACGGCGAGGTCAACCAGACCGGGCTCGAAACCTCTCTCGAAGGCCGGTTCCAGTTCGTTCTCCACAAGGACCGGAGCCTCGACTGGCCCCGCGCCGAGACATCGACCCATCACATCCTGATGGGCTTCGATCCGGACCTCGAGGCCGCGACCGAAATCGCGATTCGTGAAACGGTGGAGTTCCTCATGGAGCGCACCGAACTGACGAGTGGTGAGGCATACGCGGTCGTGTCGATGGCGGTTGATTTGCGCATCACGGAACTCGTCGATCAGAACGTCGGTGTGCACGCCATGGTCTCGAAGACCCTCCTCGATGCAGCCGAGGTCGAGGTCCTGATCCGGGGTGGCACGGTCTACGACGGTACAGGCGCAGCGGGGTCGATAATGGATGTCGGTCTCACCGGAGACCGAATCGTCTTCGTGGGGGATGCTGCCGCCGAAGGCGTGAGCGGGGCTCGCGAGATCGACGCCACCGGACTGGTCGTGTCTCCCGGCTTCATCGATCCGCACGCTCACGCGCAAGCGGACCTGGTCGGCGCCCGTTCGACCCGTGAGAACGTCAACTACCTCATGCAGGGCGTAACTACGGTCGTCGTCGGCAATGACGGGGGCGGGACGTTCGACGTCGCAGGAGTGCGGCGTGAGATGGAGGGAGAAGGGATCGGCACGAACGCCGCTCTCCTCGTAGGGTTCGGATCGGTTCGCAGCGAAGTCATGGGCATGCGTGACGAGGCGCCATCGGTCGCAGAACTCGATGAGATGCGGGGTCTGGTCGACCGCGCGATGCGTGACGGGGCAGTCGGGCTGTCGACCGGTCTCTTCTACGCGCCTCAGAGCTTCTCGACCACGGATGAGGTTCTGGCGATGGCCCGCGTGGCTGCGCGGCATGGCGGGGTCTACGACTCCCATATTCGCGACGAGAGCTCCTATTCGGTCGGGCTCCTGGCCGCGGTGGACGAGGTCATCGACGTGGCCGAGCAGGCGGGGATCCGGGCGAACATCTCGCACATCAAGGCGTTGGGCGTGGACGTGTGGGGAGAGAGTGAGGCCGTGGTCGCGCGAATTCAGGCGGCGCGGGCGCGTGGACTTCAGATCACGGCCGACCAGTACCCATACGAAGCGAGTGGCACGTCGCTCAGTGCGTCGCTACTGCCGCGATGGGCCCAGGCAGGCGGACGTGACGCGCTTCTCGCTCGACTCGACGACGCCGAGCTTCGCGCTCGCATCGTGGTCGATATGAGGGAGAACATGAGGCGTCGCAACGGAGCAGCGGCTCTGCTCGTTACGGGTGGACAGGACGAAACGCTCGTCGGTCGAACCCTGGCCGAGATCGCGGAAGACCGGCAGCTGGATCCGGTTGATGCGGCGATCGAGATCATCAGGGCAGGGGGTGCCGGCATCGGTTCGTTCAACATGAATGAAGACGACATCAAGACCTTCATGCGGGCCGACTTCGTCATGACGGGCTCCGACGGCTCCGGCGGGCACCCGCGAAAGTACGGGACCTATCCGAGGAAGATCCGAGAGTACGTGATCGACGATCCGGTAGTGTCCATGGAGCGGATGATTCATGCCTCGAGCGGGCAGCCGGCCGAAGCCTTCGGCCTCGAAGGGCGGGGTCGAATCGAGGTGGGGGCATACGCCGATGTCGCGGTGTTCGACCCCGCGACGATCCGGGATCTCTCCACCTTCGTCGAGCCCAGGAGGCTGGCGACGGGTATGCGGTATGTATGGGTGAACGGTCGCATTGCCGTCGACGGGGGAGCCCCTACGCGTGACCTCGCGGGTAGCGTTCTCCGCCGTCGTGACGTGCCGCGCACGGACCAGTTCCAGGGCTCCTGGTACTCCCCGCAGGAGATACGAAACTAATCGTAGACGGGCTCGGAAGGACGTGCTATGTTCTACGAACAGATTCGTAATTAGGTCCGAAGCCAGGGAGTGTGGGGCGCGATGAGTGACGATGCGGTCTTCACCGAGCGTGAGCTCGACATCATGAGCATTCTCTGGAAGCGAGGGTCCGGATCGGTTGCGGAGGTGCGCGCCGACTATGGTCCGGACGTCGGCTATACCGGTGTGCTCAAGCTCCTGCAGATCCTCGAAGAGAAGGGGATGGTCCGTCACGAACAGGAAGGGCGGGCCTACCGCTACTTCCCGGCCGTGGACCCCGAACAGGCAGGTGGCCCGGCGCTCGGACGTATCGTCGACAAGATCTTCCACGGTTCCGCCGAGATGGCGGTAGCCCGGCTCGTTTCCGGAAGGAAGCTGGACCCGGACGAAGTGACTCGACTCAAGGCGCTGCTCGACGCAGCGGCTCTGACCGAGGAGGGTGAATCATGATTCTCTGGATGATGTGGGCCGTCGCGGCGACCACCTTGCTCGCGCTGTCCGGCCTGACCGTCGAGCGGATTCTCCGCTCGCGGGGCCGACAAACACGATTTGCCTGGGTCGCGGTCCTGGCAGGAGCGACGGGATTGCAGGTCTGGTCCTGGTTGAACCCGGCTCCCGAGCCAATCGTAGTCCGGGGTGGGGCCTCCGGCGGCGCCGGCGTCGGACTCGAGGCACTTCTCTCGCAGACCACTCCGGCCGTGTCTTCGGCGCTGACGTCGTGGCTGTCACAGTGGGACGCGGTGGCGATCGGCGTGTGGCTCCTCGGGACGGTTGTCGTCTCTTCGATGATCGGGGTCGGGCTCGCCCGCCTCATGAGGCGCACCCAAGGATGGGCCAGCGCCTCCGTGGACGGGGAGGAAGTGCTGCTCTCTGATGGTTTCGGGCCCGCGCTGGTAGGGTTCCTTACACCCCGGATCGTGATGCCGCGCTGGGCGCTTGCGCTCGATCGCGAACAACGCCGACTCGCGCTCTTGCACGAGTCCGAACACCGGGCCGCCCACGACACGCTGCTCCTGCTACTCGGCTCGGTGGCGGTCGCGACGGCACCCTGGAATCCTGCCCTGTGGTGGACTGTCGCCCGGCTTCGACAGGCCGTCGAGCTCGACTGCGACCAGAGGGTCCTGAGCTCTGGAGCCTCACGCTCCCTCTACGGCGAGTTGCTCATCGATCTGAGCACCCGTTCGATGGCGGCTCCGTTTCCCGTGGCCGCGATGGCCCGACCTGTTTCCCTGCTCGAAAGGAGATTGACGATGATGACGAGCGATGTGCGAAGAGTGGGACCGATACGTACGGTCGGATTGGCAGCGGGTGCGGTACTCCTTACGGTCGCCGCGTGTGAAACCCCGGCTCCGTCGGCGATCCAGGATGCCGACGTCGAGGCGGAGGCGAACGTCCCCGCAGTCGTCGTCGAGGTTGGTGGCGTGCCTGTGGCATCTGGAGAGACAGAGCCCCTGGTCTATCTGGACGGTGTTCGGCTCCCCGGTGTCGGAAGAGGCGCCCTGGGTGATCTGAACCCCGACCTCATCGAACGGATCGAGGTCCTGAAGGGGCCCGCTGCCACCAGCCTGTTCGGGCCGGAGGCGTCGAACGGCGTGATCCAGATCTACTCGAAGGAGACACCCGCCGAGTCTGACGGAGCGCCGTCGCAGCTGCGGATTCTGGACGAAGCGGTCGAGCGCCTCGAGGAACCGGCATCGGAGCCGAGTCCCGAATCGGTCGTGGAATTTCGCAGGCAGCTGTCATCCGACGGGTGCTCAGCGAGCGAATCGACACCGGGTTGTCCAGTGATCTACGTGGACGGAGAACTCCACGGGGGTTCGATGGCCGATCTGGGATTGGATCCTGACCAGATCGATCGCATCGAGGTGACAAAGAGCGCGGAACAGCAGGCCATCTGGATCTACTTGAAGAACCACTGACGCCGATGTTCGGTAGGGGAGTCGGCGCGTCTATCCGCCCGGCTCCCCGCGCGTGGGCGCAGAGTGATGATGAGGCAGCTCAGCCTCCGGCGTACCTCGGTGCACACGACTCTTCCTGCCCCACCCCGCCCATGTTCAGACCGACCCACATGAGCAGGGTCGTGTCGCGATATCCGGTCGTGCGCTTCCAGTTCCCAGCTGCCCGAATGTCCCGGCCAGATCGTGATACACCCCGCGAGGGTGAGCCCCACGGTTGGGAGGGTCATCGTGCTCATGGAGCCGCGACCATCTTGGATCGGAACCTCGACCCATCCACCTCCGTTCTGGATTCCCGACATGACCTCGGAAACGACCTGACTTTCACCCAGCGCGGGCGTCAGGAGGA
>JBDGVT010000095.1:0-11479 GCA_039585495.1 Gemmatimonadota bacterium
GCTCTCGCCGGGCAGCCGGCCGGAGAGCACCACGGTGAATCCACCGTCCCGCGCTGCGGCGACCAGTCGCTCCATCTCCACCACGGTGGGTGCATCGGAGAAGACCCAGTGCGCACCACCGGTGCGGACACGGTCCGCGCCTGCAGCCTCGACCTCGATGCCAAGTGCATCGAGCGCCCGCACGATCGGGTCACGGTCGATGGTGTTCGAGACCGTGGCGGTGGCCGGTGCGGTGGGACCGGGCAGGTCTGCCGCATCGAGCGGGGGAACCGGTCGAATCGTGGTGCTGCCCGACCAGAGCGCAGGGCGGAGCAGCCCGATACCCGTGCTCCACAGCCGCCACGAGGAGCGGGTCACCCACGTCACGGCCACCCGGTCGTGACGGGTCCCCGAGAGGATGCTGGAACGGAGCGCGCGCAGCCCGTCTTCCGCGTTCGCGGCGGTCCCGCCGCGCTCCAGGCCCTCGAGCTGTCCGGGGTCGACGATCCGGGCACCGCCGTCGAGGCCGTACGCCAGGAGGATCGGTTGGAGTGACCCTTCCTCCCCCGACGCGTCTGCCAGGGCCGACCGTGCGAGCTGCCGAGCCAGGTCCCAATCGCCCCGCGGATCGGCGCTCGCGTCGAGGAGCACCACGTGACCGTCTCCGGTGCGATCCGGCGTCCACACGATGCCGGCGAACACCGCTCCGAGCGCGATCGCGAAGGCCATGCGCACGAGAAGCAGCGGGAGGTCGGTGGGGACCCGCTGGATGCGCAGCAGCGTCCGCGCGTCTTCGCTGAGGAAGCGAGCGGTTGGAAGTGGCCTGCGCTCCGGAGGACGTCGCGCGAGCAGGTGCAGCAGGAGCGGCAGAACGGCCAACGCCGCACCGGCCGCGAGGAACGCAGGCGAGAGTGCCGAGATCACGAAGACACCGCGTCGCGCCGCGCGCGACTCATCAGCCATCCTCCGAGCGCCGTCACCAGCGGCTCGTCCGTCGTCAGCGCCACGTACTCAGCGCCGCGCTCTTCGAGCCCCCGCCTCAGCCGGTCGTAGTAGGCCGCGACGCGGCGTCGGAAGCCGTCGTCCATGGCCGGTACCGCGGCCGTCACCACCTCGGGCGCCTCCGGATCGAAGTAGCGGGCCGCTCCGGCTTCGGCCTCTCCGAGCTCGAGCCGCGACGCGATGCGGACCACGATCACCTCGTCCCCTCGAGCGCGCAGGCGGCCCACCGCGCCGAGCAACGCCTCGCCGTCGTCCGCTTCCAGGCAATCGGAGAGCAGAACGACCCGACCCCTCCGACGCAGGGCGCCACCCACCTCATCGAGTGCCCTGGCGGCCGAGCCGGGCCCGCGGGGTTCGAGCCGCTCCAGAGCAACGAGGAGATCGTGCAGCTGACCCGGGCGATTGCGGGGAGGCAGGTGAAAGGCCGTGTCTCCGGCGAAGGAGGCGAGCCCGGCCGCGTCTCCGCCGCGGAGCATCACGTGGGCGAGTGCGGCCGCGACGAACTGGCCGTAACGGAGCTTGCTGACCGCCGCCTCACCTACGAATCCCATCGACTCCGAGGCGTCGATGAGCAGGAAGCCCTGCAGGTTCGAGTCTTCCTGGAACAGGCGCACATAGAGTCGGTCCGTGCGTCCGTAGACCTTCCAGTCGAGTCGACGGACGTCGTCGCCCTGCTGGTACGCCCGGTGGCGCGAGAAGTCCTCGCCCGATCCGAGGAAGGGCGAACGGTGAGCACCGCCGATGAAGCCACGCACGATGGTGCGCGCGATCAGCTCGAGACTCCCGAGTCGCTCGAGGACTTCGGGCGGGAGTAACTCGGGGGTGTGGCTCGGGCTAGAGGAGTCCACTGCTGGGCGGCTTCACTTCATGTAGCAGCGTGTCGACCACTTCGTCCGGCGTCCGGCCTTCCGCCTCGGCCTGGAAGTTGACCAGAATCCGGTGGCGCAACACCGCAGGTGCAATGCGTACGAGATCGTCGGGCTCGACGTGGAGCCTTCCGGCGATGAGCGCAGATGCCTTGGCGCACAGGATCAGCGACTGGCCCGCACGCGGTCCCGCACCCCAGCGCACCCATCGGTTCGTGACGTCCAGTGCCTCTTCGCGCCCGGGCCGGGAGCTGCGCACGAGCCGGGCAGTGTACTCCAGCAGGGCATCAGAAATCGCGATGCCCCGCGAGAGTTCCTGGAGTTCCAGTACTTCGGGCCCGGTCAGAACCGCTTCGACGTCCTCGCTCGGGGCCCCGGTGGTGCTCCTCAGGACCTCGACCTCGTCTCGACCGTCGGGATAATCGAGGCTGATCTTGAGCATGAAGCGATCGAGCTGAGCCTCGGGCAGCGGGTAGGTGCCCTCCTGCTCGATCGGGTTCTGGGTGGCGAGCACGAAGAAGGGCCTCGGTAGATCCATCACGTCACCACCGGTGGTGACGTGTCCTTCCTGCATCGCCTCGAGCAGCGCTGCCTGCGTCTTGGGCGGAGCGCGGTTGATCTCGTCGGCGAGCAGGACCTGTGTAAAGACGGGGCCGGGAAGGAAGCGGGTCGCACGACGTCCCGTGGTGCGGTCTTCCTCGATCACCTCGGTACCGGTGATGTCGCCCGGCATGAGATCGGGGGTGAACTGCACCCGTCGAAAGTCGAGATCGAGGGCGTCGGCCAACGTGCGAATCAGCATCGTCTTGGCCAGGCCCGGCACGCCTTCCAGCAGGCCGTGCCCGCCCGTAAGAAGACAGAGGATGACCTCTTCGACGGCTTCCTCCTGGCCGACGACGCGTTTGGCGATCTGTGCTCGGAGCGCCGCGAGCCGCCCCGACAAATGTTCGATGCGGCGTTCGACTTCTTCGATGGTGGAGGACTCCAACCCCGTTCTCCTCTCAGACGGTACGGTTTGTGGCCACACAGCTTAGTCGACGGGCGCGCATCTGACGACCGCTGTAGCTTCGTCGTATGGATTCTCCGACCCGAACTCTGCTCGCGATGGGTGCGGCGGTCGTGGCCGTGGCGCTCGCCGCCCAGGTCACGTTGCCGATGCCCGGCGGCCTGGTGCCCCAGTCCCTCCAGACGCTCGCCGTCGTGCTCGCGGGGGCGTGGCTAGGCCCCGCCCGCGGAGGTATGGCCCTTGTTCTCTACGTGGTCGTCGGGGCTGTCGGAGCCCCGGTGTTTGCCGATGGTGCGTCGGGAGCGGAGCATCTGCTCGGCCCCACGGCGGGGTATCTAGCCGGTTTCGTCGTTGCGGCAGTCGGGATGGGCTGGTGGTTCCAGCAACGGTGGAGCAGGGGATTTGCCGGTGTCTTCGCGGGAGCGCTGGCGGCTCATGCCGTCATCCTCGGCGTCGGTTGGCTGCATCTCGCGGAAATGATGGGGGTGACCGTCGCTTTTGCGGCCGGCGTGGCTCCGTTCCTGGTCGGAGGGCTCGTGAAATCAGTCGTCGCGGCCGGAGTGCTCGTGCTGGTGCCGCGGCCTGAGGGTGCGGACGCTGCTCCGGACGATGAGTCGACGGTCGAGGGGCCTGCCGCCTAGCTTCGCGCCGCGGCGGTCGCTAGTACCTCCACCAGGGCGTATCCAACTCCGCCGGCTGACGGCGCATGATGTGCTGCGCCATCTCTTTGAGCCGCTCTGCGGTGGATACCGGACCCGAGTAGCAGTGCCCCCGTCCACGCCCGTACGCGAAATAGCCGGGGTAGTGCGGGTTCTCCGTGGTGGACATCCACTCCTCCATCTCCATGACGGCGTTGTTCAGGTAGTAGTTGTCCATGTCTCCGGTATAGATGCGCAGCTTGTCCACGAGCTTGGGTCCCAGCCAGGTCCAGTTCTTCTGCATGTAGCGAAGGAGGTCGAAGTTCTCTCCCCAGTACTCGGCCACCGAGCGATCGATGATGCCGGTGCTCTTGTCGTAGAGGGGGGCGAAGTAGCCGTCCTCACCCACGGGTCCGTGCACCGCAGCCCAGATGTCGAGCTGTTGGCCTGAACGGCCCCTGGTGCCGCTCACGAGTTCAAACCGGTTTCGCTGAGCGGACGTCACCCTCACCTCGCCGTCGACTTCACGGGAGTTGATCGTGGGCACGCGGAACCACCCGCGGTCCTTATAGAAGGCGTTCGTATCCTCGTAGATGTTCACGCCCTCCACGTTGGTGAACGTCACCGGATCCGGGCAGTACGACCACGCGCCACCAAAGAAGTCCGGATGGAAGAGCTGAAGGGCCAGGGCCTCCCAGCCTCCCGTGGAGCCACCGTCCAGCAGGCGTGCCCACGGTTGCTTGATGATGCGGTACCGTCGTTCGATCTCGGGGATGAGCTCCTCCATGATCGCGTCACCGTACGGCCCGTTGTTCGCCGAGTTCACGGCGTAGGAGTCGTCGAAGTAGGGCGTGGGGTGCTGGAACGTCACGACGAGCATGCGGGGGAAGTCGTCCTCGACCCACTCTTCGCGCACCTGTCCTCTCAGCGGCTCGCCCAGGGAGAAGTGTCCCTGCTTGTACAGCACCGGATACTCGATGGTGGACGTGTGATAACCCTTGGGCAGCAAGACCGTCGCGCCCAGGTAGATGGGCCGGCCCCAGAACTCCGTGAGCATGGGGCTCTCGAAGCGGAATCGCTCAACCCACTCCGTATCTTCCGGTATCTCGACCGGGGGAATGACCTGATCGGCCACGAGGCGAATCGTGTAGCCCTCCTCGGCGTCGAGTCGGATGCGCTGCATGCTGCTGTGCAGGTTACCCGGAGATACGTTGAAGTGTTGTCCCTCCCACTGGTCGTCGTGCATCCACAGCACGTGCCCGTCGGAGCGCCGAAACTCGGAGTAGAGGTTCACGAAGCCCTGGACGTAGTACTCGCCCGCCGGGATATCGGCGAGGCTCCTGGCAGGCCATCCGAGGTCCGTCCCGTCGATGACGGCGGCTTGGCCGGGGCGGAGGGTCTCGACGTCACGGCCGAAGAACGGCTCCCCCTGGCGTCCGATCTGCAGACGCGGCTCGCGATCGCCGGCTCGAGCGATCATGACGTAGACGCGGCCCGTGATGGCGTCGCCGTGGATTGCCTCCGGAACGACGATCTCGAAGCGGGTCGGAGGCCCCTGGGTCGCGGTGTTCTGTGCGAGCGCCGCGGGGGGCAGAATGCCGTTCGCGGCTACCGGAGTGATAAGGGCCAGAGAGAGTCGGAGCGCACACTTCTTCTGCATGACGGGGTGTCCTCACGAGTGAGCGATACTCGCAGCCTGGCAGGGGAATCCAGTATGAACCTTGGCCGCGCAGATGGGTCGCGCCGTGGGGAGGAGTCAGGCTGGGCGTGTGGGGAGCTTTCCGAGCGATTCGCCCCGGTCACTCCCTCAGGACAGTGGCAGGATCGAGCCGCCCCATCCGCACCGCCGGAACGAAGCTGGCGATGAGCGCCAAGCCCCCGATCGTACCAATGAGAGCGAGGATCGTGACCGGGTCGGTCGGACTGACCCCCCAGAGCAGGCTCGCCAGAACGCGACCAGCTGCAGCCGCGGCGATGGAGCCGACGAGCAGTCCCCATGCCGCGAGGCGCACGCCTGCGAGTCCCGTCGACACGACGGCCCGTCCGGGAGAGACGCCCAGCGCCATGCGGATTCCCATTTCGCGTCTCCGCTGCAGAACCTCCTGCGCTACGATTCCGTAGAGGCCCACCCCGGCCAGAAGCAGCGCGAACGCTGCCACGACCAGGAGGAACGCGGCCTGGAATCGGGTTCGCGAGAACGCCTCGGCCATCACCTCGACCAACGACGCCGTGCGGGCCAGGGGCAACTCGCTGTCGTGGCTCTCGAACACCTGCGCGATCGTACCGGCCAGCTGTGGAGAAGGCGATGCAACGCGTAGGATCCAGCTGGGAGAGAACCAGACGTGAACCTGCTGGAGCACCGGGCTACTCCACTGCGTGACCGGTGCATACAGGGTAGGTGCCGCCCAGACCGGCTGGTTGGATCCCCAGCCACCGCCACCCTGCTGGACATTCCCAACAGCGCCGACCAGCTCCAACATCTCACCATTCCCACCGAGCTGGATGCGTGAGCCCAGCGTCGCCACACCCTCGAAGTGGGCATCGATCAGCGCCTGGTTGGCGACGACGATCGGTGCCGTGTCGGTCCGGTCGCGCTCTTCGACTCCACGTCCTTCCAGAAGGGGGATGCGGAGCGTCTCGAAGAACTCGGGGGTGACGTAGACCAGATTCGCGAGGCGTGGCTGTTGGCCGGGCTCGTCTCCCTCCAGACTGAACGGCATGTTCAGCGGGCGCTCATACGGCAAGGACAGCGCCACTGCGGCGCCAGTGATCTCAGGCACCCCGCGCAGGTCGTCGAGCGTCTGCTCGAACAGGCGATTCACGGCATCGGCATCCGCGTAGCGCGCGTCATCGAGCGAGAGCTGTACGGTCAGGAGGCCCTCGGGGTCGAAGCCGGGCTCCAGCTGGGCCAGGTGCCCGTAGCTTCGAGCCAGCAGCACGGCACAGAAGAGAAGCACGGTGACCGTGGCTACCTGGCCCACCATCAGCAGTTTACGCAGCAACTGGTTTCGACCCCCTGCAAAGCCACGGGTGCCGCTCACGAGAAGTCGCAGGGCGTCGCTCTTTCTGACCTGCACCACGGGTACGAGCCCGAATACGAGTGTGGCCAAGACGGTGAGGCCGATCGCCACGGCCAGAGGTCGACCGTCGATCTGCATCGGCACCAGCGTGCCCAGATTCACTCGGAACAGCTCCGCGAGGCCGCCTAGCGTGAAGGTGGCCACCACGAGCCCGAGCGCGCCGCCCACCAGGCCCAGGATCACGTTCTCGGCGAGGAGCTGGCGAACAAGCGCTCCCGTTCCGCTGCCGAGGGCCTGCCGGGTGGACATTTCAATCTCACGGGACATCGCTCGAGAAACCTGGATTCCGGCCAGGTTCAGGCACCCGACCAGGATCATCAACCCTACCGCACCAAGGAGGACCAGGAGCGGGAGCCTGTAACCGGCGGAAAGCGCCTCTTCCAGCGGGGTCAGCCCGATGCGTAACTCTGTCTCTCCATTCCCGTTCTGGGGTGCCTCGATGGATGCGAAGCGAGCGTTCGCTTCCTCCCATGTCATTTCTGCGGGCACACGCACGATCGCGATGTAGTTGATTCCGCTCCCCTCTCCCGAAGTCGACGGATGAAGGGGAGTCCAGACATCCACCTTCTCATCGGATCGGAACTCCGAGGGCATGACGCCTACGACGGTGTGGAGCTCGCCCTTGAGGCGGACGGTGCTGCCGAGGATCTCGGGGTCGGCGGCGAATGTATTCATCCAGAGATCATGACTCAGGACGGCGAGAGCGGGGCCGCCGGGTATGTCTTCCGCGGGGGTGAACTCCCGTCCCATGAACGGCAGCACACCGAGCGTACCGAAAAAGCCTGCGCCCACACGCTGTTGCATGACGAAGCGCGCCGCGTCGTCCGTGGAGAGGTTCACGCCCTTGACCCACCCCGAATAGACAGCGGTCTGAAATCCATCCGCCCCGTCGCGGATCTGCATCCAGCTGGCGCCGTTCACCCCCATCCGTCCCGAAGGCTCTCCCCGCGCCGGGTCGTAGAGTCCCGCGAGCGCCAGCTGATCCGACGCCGGATAGGGCAACGGCTTCCAGAGAACGGCGTCTACCGCGCTGAAGACGGCGGTGCCGAAGCCGATGCAGAGGCCCAGCGTCATGATGAATGCTCCGGTCAGCAGCCGATTTCGGCCCATGCTCCGGAACGCGAAGCGGACGTTGCGGCCGATCTCGTCGAACGACGCCACTCCCCTCGCGCTCCGTGTCCTCTCGTGGACCCGCTCGGCGTGACCGAAGCGCTGACGCGCTTCCCTTCTGGCCTCATCGGGGTGCACGCCACGGCGCATCAGGTCCTCCGCCAGTTGCTCGAGGTGGAATTCCATCTCTTCGTCGAGCTCACGGCGGAGGCCATCACGGTCGAACAGTGCGCGGACGGCAGAAATCACACGATGTATCACGGGTCAGGCCTCGCTGGGATGGGCGACGAGAACGTTCGATACCGCTTCCACGAGATGGGCCCAGCGGGAGGTCTCCCGCTCCAGGCGCGCCTCCCCGGATCGAGTGAGGCGATAGAACTTCGCGCGGCGGTTGTTCTCGGACGTGCCCCACTCCGACTCGACGAGTCCACGGTGCTGGAGTCGCTGAAGCGCGGGGTAGAGCGAGCCCTGCTCCAGGCTCAAGAGCCCCTGCGACCTGGCCTCGATACGACGGAGCACTCCGTAGCCGTGCATCTGGCCAAGGGAGAGGGCCTTGAGGATGAGCATGTCCAGCGTGCCGGGCAGCATCTCTTTCGTGCCGAGCATGGAGCCTCCGAGTAGGGCGTTCTTTCCCTAGGTAGACGAGGAGAAGGCTCTCCTAGTTTCACTAGGGTAAGAGTGGAGGCCCCGTGCTCACCCCGGCCTGCCGCGCAACCGGATCCTGCACTGACCTTCCAACCTCAGTAGGGCGGATATCGTGTGGGGAGCCTTCCGGACAGGACGGGTCGATCAGCGCAAGCGCGCCGGGCGGCTTGGTTGCGCTGCCGTGTCACAGCTTCACCGGCCCGGTAACCCCTCCGTCCAGCTCTGTACGTAGGTCAGGGTCCTGGGCGCTTCCTCACCGGACACCGAGACGAACAAGTAGAAGCTCTGATCGTCCGGGGCGCTGTCGTACAGCGTGTACTGTTCTCCCACACGGAACAGCATCCCGGTCGGGATCGGGAACAGAGTTTCGCGCTCGGTCACCCTCAATCGATCTCCTGTTTCCACGGTCGCGGCGACGAATTGCTGGTCGGCGTCGATGTAGAAGATCTCCCCGCCCCCACGCGACCAGAGGGGCATCACGCCGCCTCCGATCGAGACCGTCACTTTGTCGTCGTTCACGTTCGGGAAGGGTCGGACGTAGATCTCGTTCTGCCCCGTCTCGTCAGACTCGTACAGGAGCCAGCGCCCGTCGGGCGAGAACCCGATCGCCTTCTCGTCGAACGGCGTGACCAGCAGATTGTGCGGGACGGTGTCCACGCCGGTCTCGATGGCCCAGACGTCACGACCACCGGGGGCCGTGGTCTGCCCTCCGGTCCGGCCGATCAGCCAGCTTCCGTCCGGGGTGTAGGCGGCCTCGTACAGCGGCAGGTCGTGATCCATGAGTTCGTCGGGCTCACCGGTACCTGCAGCGTTCTTCGCGACAATCCGCATGTCCTGGTTCGTTCCCCCGAACATGGCCTGATACATCACACGGCCATCGGGCGTCCAGCGCGGCCGCACGTCCCAACCATCCTGGAAGCTGATCCGTGTACGTGGCCCTCGAGGCAGGTCCTTCACCCAGATGTCGTAGTTCCCGTCTTCGAAGGTCGTGAGCGCGACCCGGGTTCCGTCCGCCGACACCGCCAGGCCCCGGTTGTTGCTGCCTGGATCGAAGACGAAATCGGGATCGACCGATGACGAGTTTCCGTTCCGGTCGACGCGAACGATCTCGTATTGCGGGGCCACAACGTTACCGGCGAGGTAGAGCAGCGTGCCTGTCTGCGACGCAGCGAAGTGCGACCACCCGAAGCCGGACTCGGGCAACCCCTCGGCCACGGTCATGGGGTCCCCTGTGAGCTCGAGTCGGTCGGGATCGAAGGGCACGGCCATGAGCGCGATACCGTCCGGAGAGCGGTACAGCAGATAACCGTTCGCGTAGCGCGGGAAGGCCCCGCTGATGAGTCTCGTCGACGCCCCAGTGACGAAATCGACTGCGGAGATGTACTCGCCGTCGAGATCCGTGTGCTCAACCACGACGGCTTCGCCGCTCGGCAGTACATCGAAGAAGTGCGAGCTGCCGATCGGGTCGGCCTCATCGATCGTTACGACACGCTCGGGACTCCCTCCGGCAGCACGCACGCGATAAAGGCTCCGTTCGCGTAAAGTCGCATCGAACGCGTCGAAGTAGATCCATTCGCTTCCCGGGCCCCACCGAAGGCGCCAGGTCAGGATCGAATTCACCTCTTCCGCCAGAAAGCGTCCCCCACCGCCCGCGAGCGAGACGACACGCAGGCCGGGGCCCTCGAGGTCGAAGGCCAGCTGCGTTCCGTCGGGAGACAGGGCCGGCGCGCGGGCGAAGTCCGAGTTCTGGATCGCCTCTCCATCAAGCTGATCGAGACGTCGGATCCACAGACCCGTCGAGCCATCGGTGGATCCCGGGCCTTGGTAGGCGATGACCCGCCCGTCCGCCGAGATATCGAAGGTCATGTCGCCGAGCGGCCTCTGCCCGTCCGGCATCTGAACCGCGAGACGAGTGAGCGGCGTCGGGACTACGGGCCGCGTCACGCTCCACGCAAACGCTGCCGCGAAGGCGACTGCGGCGGCGGTCGCCCCGATCGACACCCGATTCCACGTACGGGTGACTACAGCGGCGCCTGACGAGGCGCCGTGACGGAACGCGGGATCGCTGAGGGCCTCGGCGAACCCCCGCGCCGTGGGAAAGCGGTCGGCGGGCAGCTTCTCGAGCGCGCGCCGAATGGCCGCATCGACATGGGCCGGTATGGAACGTCGCTGAGTGGTGGCGGACACCGGCCCGCCCGAGATGATCTTACCCAGTACCGCCTGAGCCGTGGCGCCCACATACGGGGGCTCGCCCACGAGCATCTCGTAGAGCACGCATGCCAGCGAATACAGGTCGCTCGCCGCGCCGATCGCTTGATCGCCCGTCGCCTGCTCCGGGCTCATGTAGAAGGGCGTGCCGACGCTCAGTCCCGTCTCGGTCAGGCGCGTTCCTCCCGCCGCGCCCACGGCGATCGCAATCCCGAAGTCGGCTATGAGGGGCCGACCTTCGTGCATCAGCACATTGCCCGGCTTGATGTCCCGGTGCACGACCCCGTGCCGATGAGCGTAATCGAGGGCCTCGGCCATGTCGCTCGCGATCCGAACCGCGTCATCGACCGGAAGCTGTCGCTCGCGTTCCAGCCGGTCGTGCAGGCTCTCGCCCTCCACGTAGGGCATCACGTAGAAGAGGAAGGAGTCCGCTTGCCCGGAGTCGAAGAGCGGCAGAATGTGAGGATGCTGCAGGTTGGCCGTGGTCTCGATCTCGGTCAGGAATCGTTCCGCGCCCACAACGGCAGCGAGCTCAGGTTTCAGCACCTTGAGGGCGACCTTACGCTTGTGCTTGAGATCTTCAGCCAGGAAGACGGTCGCCATACCGCCCTCACCGAGCTTCTTCTCGACGACATAACGTCCTTCGAGCGCTCGGGTCAGACGTTCGATTTCAATGGACATGCGGCCACCGGGTCAGGGTGCGGCGTGGGCTCTCGTGAGGAAAGTCGGCGCGGTGGAGGGACGGGCGCAAGGAACGGAGGCGGGCCCTGGTGTGAAGCTGGAGAGCTGGGTGCAGAGAGAAGTCCGATCTGGGGACGAACGGGCGGGCTTCCTGCATCAACCCTGAACCACCACCGGATTCAACGCATACGCGATCCGCGAGCCCAATTCGTACTGCGGAACGTCTCGTAGCTCGGGGGAAATCGACCCGAGCAATTCCGAAAG
>JBDGVT010000096.1:0-12929 GCA_039585495.1 Gemmatimonadota bacterium
GGAACGCCCTTGAATCCGCCCGAACCGACAAGAGCGCCGTCTTCGGGTCGGGCGCACAGGTATCCGCACCACGGCTCGGTCGCGTCGATGGTCTCCTGATACATGAGCGTCTGCTCCACCACGCCCCGAACCAGGTCGAGTCGATCCTCCGAGACCTCTCCGTACAAGGCACAGAAACGGGCGCGGTCGTTCAGCGCCTCCTCCATCTCCTGGTCGATGATGATCAGTCGCATTGATCCCCTCCTTCCCACTGTCCTCGGCAACCATACCGCCGATCGGCTTGCTCCGCATCGAACCGGCCCGGTAACGTGGCACACCCTCTTCCGCGAACCCGAGAGACAGTATGCCCGACCGCCGATCCTTCCTGAAGACGACCGCCGTGGGCGCGGCCCTGGGGCCCACAGTACTCGAGGGCTGCGCGCCCGAGGGGCGGGCACCTCAGAGCGAGTCCCCATCCGGAGTTGTACGACCGGTCGCGCTTTCGACCTGGGCCCATGGCCAGGGAGCCAACGACGCGGCATGGGAGATCCTCACAGACGGCGGAAGCGCGCTCGATGCCGTCGAGGCGGGTGTTCGTGTGCCTGAGGCGGACCCCGAAGTGACCACCGTCGGATACGGTGGCTTCCCGGATCGATTCGGGAAGGTCACGCTCGACGCGTGCATCATGGACGAGAACGGTCGCTGCGGTTCGGTCGCGTTTCTCCAGGAGATCAAGCATCCCATCTCCGTGGCGCGGCAGGTCATGGAGAAGACCCCGCACGTCATGCTCGTCGGCCAGGGAGCACTCGACTTCGCGCTCGCCAACGGCTTCGAGCGCGAGAACCTCCTCACGCCGGAGTCCGAAGCTGCCTGGACTCGCTGGAAGGAGGAGAACGGTGAGACGCAGCCCATCATCAACATCGAGAACCACGACACGATCGGGATGCTGACGCTCGATCAGGCGGGGAACCTCTCGGGCGCGTGCACGACCAGCGGAGCCGCATTCAAGTACCATGGGCGCGTCGGCGACTCACCGATCATCGGCGCCGGACTCTACGTCGACAACGAAGTCGGCGGAGCCACATCGACGGGATGGGGAGAGGCCGTGATCCGCGCCGTGGGATGCTTCCTCGTCGTGGAGTTCATGCGACAGGGCCTGAGCCCAGCACAGGCGTGCGAAATGGCGGTCGACCGGGTCATCAGCAAGAACCCGGATTGGCGCGACATCCAGGTCGGGTTTCTCGCGCTCGACAAGAACGGGAATCACGGGAGTTTCTGCATCGCCCCCGGCTTCAATTATGCTGTGTATTCTCCCGAACACCCGAACACTCTGTTCGACGCAGAGAGTCGGCTTTGAAGCCGGCGTGGTGGAGCGCCGTAACGACTTTATGACCACAGAACGACGATTCACAGACGACGAAGTCGCCGAGATTCTCGATCGGGCGACGGAAACGAATACCCCGGGCGGTACCACTCCAGCCGTTGGCTCGGGCCTGACGCTGTCCGAGTTGCATGACATCGGAGACGAAGTCGGCATTCCGAAGGACGTCATCACCCGGGCCGCCACGAGCCTGGACCGGGCCGGGCCGGTTGTGGCTCCGGATCGATCGGGGTGGGACGAACCGTCTACCTCGATCGGCCTCTCTCCGACTCGGAGTGGAACCGGCTCGTCGTCGATCTTCGCGAGACCTTCGACGCGCGCGGGAAAGTCCGCCAGGAGGGGGCGTTCCGGCAGTGGACCAACAGCAATCTCCAGGCGTTGGTCGAGCCGACGGAGTCGGGAGAGCGTTTGCGCCTCAAAACGGTGAAGGGCAACGGTCAGGTACGATTGGCTGTGGGCGCCTCCCTTTTCGGGGTGGGATCGGTCTTGTCGACGCTTTCGGTACTCGGCGCCGGCGTCGAGAACATCCGCTCGGCTTCTATGGTTGCTATGGTCATTGGCGGAGCCGCGATATACCTGGGAACGAGGTTGACCCTGCCGACCTGGGCCCGAACGCGCGAGCAGCAGATGGAGGATGTCATCGAGCGCCTGTCCGACTCGGTCGGTGGAGCGGACGATTCCGATGAGGAGTCCGCCAGGTCCTGATTGACACGTAGTCCGCTCAGCCGTCACTCTGACCGATTCGAGGACCCCGCACGATTCCAGTGAGGTGCGCCATGCGCATTCGACTCTTCATCGCCACGTTCGCCGCGCTCGCCCTGTCCGTCCCCGCGACCGCGCAGACTTCCGTCGCGGAACCGTTCAAGGTCGGGACCTTCGAGATCGACGGGCGCGCACAGATAGGCATCGTACTTCGCGACCACCTGATCGTGGAGTTGGGTGCGTCGAATGCTGCGCTCGAGCGGACCGGCGCTTTTCCTGCGGTGCCCCAACCCGCCGACATGATCGAGTTGATCGAGCGCTATGAGTACGGACTGAAGCGACGGCTGTACGAGATCGTCAACCACCTCGTGGCGAACGATCTGATCGACGGCAGCCGAGCCGACTACGTCCACGAAGTCGCGGCCGTCCAGACACTCCCCCCGATCATGTATCCGGGCAAAATCCTGAACGCTGCGGTCAATTTCTACAGTCACGTCGACGAGAGTGGTAGCGACGAGGAGCGTGCGGAGGCACGTCGTCAGCGGCGTGAGAATCGCGGCGTACCGTATCTCTTCCTCAAGCCGAGTCGGGGAGCCGTGGTCGGGAACGGCGCTCCGATCGTGATCCCCTTCGGTCGCGACCGGACCGACTGGGAGGTCGAGCTCGGCACGGTGATCGGGAGGAGAGCGAAGTACGTCTCGGCGAATGACGCTGAAGCGTACGTCTTCGGCTATACGGTCACGTTGGACATCTCGGATCGTGGTGGTCGGCCACCAGGTGGGAACCCGCTTCAGTCCGACTGGTTCGTCGGGAAGGGCCACGACACCTTCGCGCCTCAGGGGCCCTGGATCGTTCCCAAGGAGTTCTATGGGAACCCGATGGAGATCCTGCGGCAGACGCTGAGTGTCGGCGATGAAGCGATGCAGGAGGCGACGGCCGGCGACATGATCCACTCACTCTGGGAGCTGATCGAGTACGGATCGTCGATCGTCACGCTCTTCCCCGGTGACGTGATCAACAACGGCACATCGGGCGGAACCGGTGTGGGCACCGCGGTCAGAGGGGAGCAGCGTTTCCTGCAGCCCGGCGAGGTCGTTACCGCGACGATCGACGGTATCGGCACGCTCGTCATGCCGGTGGTGGGAGAGACCGAGCCCACAGGACTCACCGGCGCCCAGCTTCCACCCGTGCGCACGTACCGCCGATAGAGGAGACGAGGGGCCTAGCCGTTCCGCCTCTTCTCGAAGACGATCTTGTTCGAACCCAGAGCTTCGTCGAACCGTCGCTCGCGCTCGACCCACTCGTTCTTCCGATAGAACGCGTTGGCCTGATGGTTGTTCTCGAAGCTCTCGAGAACGATCTCGTCGTAGGTACGAAAGAGCGCGGCCTCGGCATGGCGTAGAAGTGCCGTTCCGTACCCACGTCGGTGGAGCCCATGATCGACCATCATCAGGTCGATGAGGCTCTCCTTGCAGACGCAGAAACCGATGACCCGCCCCCCTACCTCGAGCACCTCCGTGTCTCCGAGTCCCGCCGACACGTACTCGTCCGACGCGCCACTGCCGATGAACCCATCGACCCCCTCGTCACCGAGAAAGGAGCGGTACCGGGCGTCGATGGTACCGCGTGCCAACTCCTGCAGCCGGTCGAGGTCGGTCTCGGTCGCAGGACGAATCTCTTGGACGGTATCGACCGAGGAACCAAAGCCGTCTCTAGCCACCGATCTGCGCCAGTAGATCCGGGATCCGCGCCTCGTTCAGGAGCTGGAGCCCGAAGCGCTGATCGGACACGCCCGCTTGCATCCGATAGGAGTATTCGGCTCGTCCGTCCGTCAGCCGACCGTCGAAGTAGTTGAAGCGCACCCGTCCCCCAGCCTCGAGAGCTTCGACGAGCTCGACCAGATGCGACGAGAAGATGAAGCCGCTGCCCTTCGCCTTCGCGAATCCGAGAATGACCGTAGCGGAAGCCTCGAGGGCATCCTTCACGTTCGTCCCCTTGAAGACCTCGTCGAAGAGAACGAACCCTCTTCTACCGTCGGCCAGGTGCGTGGCCGCGTCGCGGACGCGATGGACCTCGGACAGGAAGAAGCTCAATCCGGCCCTCAGATTGTCCGCGGGGTTCAAGCTGGTAAAGAGCACATCGACGGGTGTTAGTCGCGCGCGCTCCGCCGGAATCCCCATGCCCGTTTGGGCGAGGAGAACGACGAGTGCGGCCGTTCGGAGGTAGGTGGTCTTGCCAGCCATGTTGGGACCGGTCAGGAACACCATCGGCTCACCACCGCTCAGACGGATCGGATTCGCGACAGGATCTTCGATGAAGGGGTGGAACAGGCCTTCGCCATCGAGGAGGAACGCCTCCGCCTCCACGATCTCGGGCATAACCCATCCGAGTCGCTTCGTCGTGCGCGCCATCGTCGCCAGTGCGTCGAGCTCGCCCACCGCCTCGAGGAGTCGACCCAGGCGTGCCCTGGCAGGACCCCGATAGATCCGATCGACCCTCATCGGCTCCCGTATCGTCAGGGAAGGGCCGGCAACCTCCAGTCCATCACTGATGTCGATGATCTCGCTGGCCAGCGCCTTCACCACGGGCGGAGGATCCTGCGCGAGCATCGCACGCGCGACTCCCGAGACGTCCTGAAGGAGGGTCACCGTCTCCGCGACCCCAGCCCTTATCTCCCTGCAGACATCACGGTTGGCGAGTGTGAGCCAGAGCGCAGTCACCGCATCCCAGAACACGTTCCTCGGGGGGACCAGTACGATGTTCGAATCGAGGTATCGACGCACCGCCTCTGTGCGATCCCTCTGGAGGAACCGACGGTTCATCCCCTCGGAAAGGAAAGCGATGGCCCTCTGCGTCTCGACGATCGACGAAACGTCCGCGAAGGGATTGGCCAGCCTGCTGCGAAGCGCCTTCCGCCCCACCTCCGTCTCGGTGTCGTCCATGAGCGACAGCACACCACCACGGCCGGACGCGTCACTGAAGATCTCAAGATCGATCAGGGTCGTCTGATCGACGATCATCCGGCCCCCTTCAGGCTCGGCCCCGTTGCCCAGCTTCATGGTCTCACCCGCCTGCCGAGCATTCTCTCTTCGAGCGCATCGATCATCCTGGGCCCTCTGGCACTATTCGTCAGCAGCACGTATCCGAGATTCTCCTCGACGCCGTACATGAAGTCGGCGATGAAGATCACGTTGTTGCCGCCGTGCCATACGTAGGAACCGCCTTCTCCAGAGACCACGCCGAACCCCAGGCCCCAGTACTGGTCGGCATCGCCGTCCACCGCTACCGCGGGCTCGGCCATCTCGGCGTAGGCCCCACCCTCTCGGATCAGCCCGGCGAGCCGACCCCCGAAACGTGCGAGATCGGAGGCGGTCGTGTGCAATGTGGTACTCGCGAGGGGAAGCCCGATGACCCACTTGTCGGGACGCCCTTCACCGTTGTGCCCTCGCGCGTGGTTGCTCCGCATCTCGGCGTCGAAGATCATGGCGCTGCGAGTCATCCCCAGAGGCCCAAAGACCCTCTCCTCCATCAGCTCCACGAGGCTCGCGCCGGTCCGTTCCTCCACGACGCGCTGGAGAAGTACGAAGCCCTCACCCGAGTAGTTGTAGGCCTCGCCGGGGTCAGTCCGGAGTCGGAGCGTATCGCCGACCGGAAACATCTCGGAGTAGCGAGTAGCGTCGAGGTTCAACCGGCTGCGCCAGTTGGGAAATCCGCCTGTGTGGGTGAGCAGAACACGGGGGGTCAACACCGCAGCTCGCGGATCGTACGCGATCTCGGGCACCTCCTCGACCAGGTCCTCGAGCGGAGTATCCAGATCGAGCACCCCGTCTTCCACGAGGGAGAGGACGGCGTACGCGAACAGCGGCTTGCTGATCGATGCCGCCTCGAACGCGGTCTCCGGATCAACCGCGTCGGCGGTAATGGCATCCTTCACCCCACTGACGTGCTGGTACAACAACCCCGAGTCGTCGAATACGGCGAACTGGATTCCTGGAACCCCGGTCTCGTCCATGAGGCTGTCGAGGAAGGGGCCGAGGGGCTCGAAGTCCGCAGAGCGATCAGGAGCGGCACAAGACGCCGCCAGACCGATCAATATCAAGAGCAGCATTCGCGCGATGTACATGGAGCACTCCCTTCCTTTCCTCATGATCGACCAGGGCCTCTCAGGAGGCCGACGGCGACGGCCAACATGTGGCGCGGCTGCACGGCACGCGACCGGTGCGAGCCGAGCTTGACGTCCGAGGAGCCGTCGCCGTATGTCTGCGGGCCGATCATCAACCGCTCCGGGCTACAGGTCCGCCCGACCCTGAGCCTACGTCCGGAGGTCAGTATGTCACCGAGTCGACGCGAGTTCCTCTCATCGTCCGTTGGCGTGGCAGGTGCGATGGCGCTGCCCTCGGCTCTGGGCGCCGAAGCGCCCTCTTCGGGGAGTTCAGGCGTGGATCGAGCGCCCTCCGACGTTGCGGGCGTGCTTTCCTCCTCCAAACCGCTTCGGATCCTGTTCCTCGGAGGAACCGGGTTCATTGGGCCCCACATGGTGCGATACGCCATGTACCGCGGTCATACCGTGACGCTCTTCAACCGCGGACGGACAGACCCCGGGGTGTTCCCCGGTGTCGAAGCTCTTGTGGGCGACCGTGACGGTGACCTCGATTCACTTCGGGGCAAGGAGTGGGACGCCGTAATCGACAACAGCGGATACGTGCCTCGCCACGTGCGTGATTCTGCGGAGCTCCTCAAGGACTCCGTCGGCCAGTATCTCTTCACGTCGACTGCTTCCGTGTACCAGTTCGATCAGCCCGAGCTTCCGGAAGACGCTGACCTGTTGCCGCTCGAGGACCCGACGAGCGAAGACACCAATCGCTACTACGGTCCTCTCAAGGTGCTTTGCGAAGAAGCGGTACGTGAGATCTACGGAAGTCGGGGCACCGTCGTCCGTCTGCATGTGGTGGCAGGGCCCGGCGACCCTACCGATCGCTTCACGTATTGGCCGGTCAGAATCGATACCGGCGGCGTGGTCATCGCTCCCGGCGACATGGACAACCCCGTTCAGTATATCGACGTGCGGGATCTCGCCGAGTTCAACATGCACCTGCTCGAGAACCAGACCTCCGGCACGTTCAACGCCGCAGGCCCGACGCTCGACGAAATGGGCATGGCCGAATTCCTCTACGGAATCCGTGGCATCACCAACTCCGCCGTGTCCTTCAAATGGGTGGACGAAGCAACGCTTCAGGAGAACCAGGTGCGCCAACCTCTCTGGTTCTCACAAAACGGTCCTGCTCGAGGAGCGTGTCGTGTCCGTTCGCACCGCGGAGTGGCGGCTGGCCTCAAGTTCCGACCGCTGGCCGAAACCGCGAGGGACACCCTCGAGTGGTTCTACGCGCAGCCTGAAGAACGTCAGCAGGCCCTGAACCTGAACATCGAAAGGGATGCGCGACTGCTGGCGGAGTTGGGGTAGCGGGAGTCGGGCGCCTGATCCGCTCGAGCGCTCAGTAACAGCCCCACTCTTCGGGAGGCAGTTGGCGCATCTTGGCTCCCCGCTGCACCCACCACCGAGTGTACGCCTTGATGGTCGCACCCCAGTTGTAGACCTCGATGACGTACAGCTCCTCGGGCCGATAGTCAGCCAACTCCGTCACGCCACCCCATGCGCTGCGATCGTCGATACACACGCTGATCGGAATGTCCCTCCCCCACCGGACGATGCAGTAGTCGAAGGCCGCGCCCGGGCAGGGCCGCGCCCTGCGCACCAGCTTGTAGAAGACGTCGAAGCCATTGTCCGCCCCGAGCGCGAGTAGGTCCGTCGCTTCGTACGCGCGCACCAAGCCTTGGGAGGAATTTCGACGCCTCTGGAACCGACGATTCAAGTCGTCTACGAACACGTCGAGGCCCTCCAGCTCAATAGGGTCCGGGGTGAGTTCGATGACGATGTGCTCACCCGCGATCGCGGGCGGGTAGAGCCGGCTCACGGACTGGTAGCCCAGGCGGGTAACGAGAAGGACGTACTCCTCCTCGGACGGAAGCTCCATTCGGAACCCCCCGTCGAGGCCGGTAACCGCCGGCCGATGTTCTCCCATCGGAGCAATCAGCACCTCGCCCAGAGGCTCGCCCGTCGATGCATCGAGGACCACTCCGGTGACCCCCACGTCCTGACCGCAAGCAGGTCGCGCGGTCACAACGAAGACGAGCAGCGCGAGCCCTGCGGAGTAGAAGACGTGTCCCGGAGCCGACGGAGAGGAGCGGCAGATCATCTGTGTACTACTGCGCCGTCTCGGTCGCAGGTCCATCGACCAGGAATCGCATCTCGCAGCGGTCGAGTCCGGGTGAGTAACCGTCACGCTCCACACTGATGAGCTGAAAACCCATCCGCTCGTAGAACGCCGACGTGAACTGGCTGGTGTTGAGAGCGACCTCCCGCACCGTGGGCTCCTCCTGGATGCGGCGCATTCGGGCCTCGGTCAGCAGTCGACCCAGCCCCCGGCCGTGCAAATCCTGGCGCACCATTCCCCAGCACATGTCTGCTCGGCGTCCGGAGTCGACGAGCGCATATCCGCCACAGGCCACCACGCGCCCGTCGGGTTCGACGAGCACCGTGTAAGGACCGGGAAGGTCGTCGAGGAACGATTCGAATAGCTGACGTTCGTCCGGAGCAAAGAAGCGGGGCAGGTTGCTGGCGAATACGTCGAGGCAGGCGGCTCTATCCTCGGCTGCATAGTTCCGGACCGCAACCGGCTCAGCCGCCAGCTCACCCTCCGTGTCCGCACTGCCTATTCGTCTCTGATTCAGCGGAGCCTCTCCACTTCGTAGATCAACATCGTATTCGGAGAGACATGAAACCGCGGCTCTCCGGGCCGATCCGGAGCATAGTGGCCGCCCACCGCGTATCCGAGCGCCGACGGCACGATCACGGTCCACCGATCTCCTGGCTTCATCCGTGAGACCGCCTCATCGAGTCCAGGAGTGATGGACGTCTCGCCAATGACGTACTCGCACCGGACACCCATTGGGCTCGCCGGCGTCCTCCATCCTGGTGCGCAGGACTCGGCTGTGCTCCCGAACTCCAGCTCCTGGGGGGTGTGCGCGATGTATCGGAGATCCACACGCTGGCCGGACGCGGCGGGTTCGCCGACACCTTCGGACGTGACTACGTAGCTCCACCCCTCATCCGTTCGTTCCGCGTCACGCCAGCGCTCGAGGACGTACTCGGCTTCAAAGCGCTCTTTATCCGCGGACGCTCTCCTGACTTGCCGCTCGACGACGTCCACCATCGTCTCGAACTCCCTGGTCGTCGGCCGGATCTGTTCCGCGTCCGGCCCGACGCGAACGATCCGGACACTGTCCATGACGTCCCCCTGGACGATGCTCATTACCACGTCCAACCCCTCGTGCACCTGGCCGAACACGGTGTAATCACCATCGAGATAGGATCGATCGCCCAACGTGATGTAGAAGATGTTGCCCCCGGTGTGGGGACCCCCGTTCGCCATCCCCAGCATGCCGGCTCTGCCGTGGTTCAGATCGGGATGAATCTCGTTGGGTATGCGATACCCTGCTCCACCCGAGGCTTCGGACGCCGCGCGCCCGCCCTGGATGACGTGCCCAGGCACGACGCGGTCGAAGACCGAGCCATCGAAGAAGGGGTTCCCCGCCGGGAAGGCGTCATTCTCGATCGCGCCCTCCGCCAGCCCCACGAAGTTGGCTACGGTCATGGGGGTTCGAGGGAAGTCGAGCGACACGACGATCATACCCTTCGTCGTCATGATTTCCGCGTAGAGCCCGTGGGGGTATTCCTGAGCAGCACCGTCCCCGGAGGACATCAGGAGACACACGGTCAGTACGCCGACGACTCTACCGACCCGGAGCGGGTTGAGCGGGGACATGGGGGGTGCTCCATTGTTGATGCGTCACAGAGTGCCAGAATAGGTCTCAAGGGACCTCCCCAAAACCCGGACGCTACGCTCCGCGTCGCGTCCACCAGCCTCGGCGTCTCATGGATCTTCCGTTCCACACCCTCGATGTCTTCACCGACGCGACCTTCGGCGGCAATCCATTGGGGGTCTTTCCGGACGCGACTCACCTGCCCACGCCGCTCATGCAGCGGATCGCGCTCGAGATGAACCTCTCCGAGACGGTCTTCCTCGGCCCTCCCGAAACACCGGACGGATCGGCTCGGGTGCGGATCTTCACTCCAGGAGTCGAGGTGCCTTTCGCCGGCCACCCCACCGTCGGCACGGCGGTGTTTCTCGCCTCACGAGAGGGGATCGACCTGCCCGAGGACGGTGACCTCACGCTCGTACTCGAGGAGAACGTCGGGCCGGTACCCGTCACGGTTCGGATGGAAGGCGGGGAGCCCGTGTTCGCGCAGTTCACGACAGCCCTTCTCCCTGAGCACCGTCCATCTCCGCACGCAAATGCCGAACTCGCCGCAATGGTAGGCCTCGACGAAGCCGACCTGGGAGGCTCGGGTCTCGAGGCGGACATGGTCTCCTGCGGCCTTCCCTACTTCATCATTCCGGTGCGCACGGTCGATGCGGTGCGCCGGTCGGTCCTCGACATGAGCCTCTGGCAACGCATGGTGGCGGACGGGTGGGCGCACCACGTGTATCTGGTCTGTATGGATGCCGAAGGCGACGGTGTCGATGTTCACGTCAGGATGTACGCCCCGGGATCGGGCGTGCCGGAAGACCCCGCCACGGGATCCGCCGCAGCTGCGCTCGGGGGCTACCTTTCCAGGGCAGATGGCCGCAGGGAAGTGTCACTGTCGTGGGTGGTCGAGCAGGGCCTCGAGATTGGCCGTCCCAGTCTGCTCTACGTCGAAGCCGATCGCTCCGAGGGAGAGACCACAGCCGTGCGCGTAGGCGGCAGCGCGGTGGCCGTCAGCCGAGGGACGATGAGGGTGCCGGACGCGGCCACCTGACCGGTATCCAGCAGGCTACCTGGAGGTCGCCTCAACCCACCTCGGGTTGCAGTGCCGTTTCGATCGCCGACTCGACCCGAGCCAACGGAGGTGCCGGGACGATCGCATCGCCGTCGCGGTACATCCGGCAGCGGGGACCCGCGCCGGCTTCGCGTTGCGCCCAGGGATGGGGACCGGGTGCGACATCTTCTCCGTTCACGAGTATCGTCGGCGAGCCGAGATTCTGCGCGTGGGCGGGGCACTCCGGGTCTTCACTGTTCCACTCGGTCCACACCGCCGGGACCTCTGCGCTACGGCACGCAGTCGTGAGAATGTCACGAGCCCGGTCGACATTCGGACAATCGGGATCGTAAACCAGCTCGATCTGCAGCCTGAGTGACAGTTGGACCTCCTCGCATCGAGCGATGGATCCGGTTGCCGCCAGGGGTGGCGGCCTCCCCGGTACCCACGCAACGTACGGGAATCCAGTAACCCGCCGCACGGTATTTGTTACATGACGTCGTTGCCCCTCCTCGGACCATGATCGGCAGGTCGTCGCGCCGGCGCCTTGTGGTGCAGGTCGCACTCCTTGGAGCGGTGACCCCTCTCGTGACTCCGACCACCCTCGCAGCTCAGGTCGGGAATCGGCCCGACAGTACGCGGGTCGAGCAGAGGTACGGAGACTGGGTGCGCCGGCTCGACTTCCGACCGCAGGAATACTCGTTCCGCCGCACCCACATGATCCGGCTGCTCCGCGAGAGCGGAGGGGGGCTCTTCATCGCTCCCTCGTCGGACGGACGGACCCACGGCGCGACCTTCCGCCAACTCGAGGACTTCTGGTACTACACGGGCCTCGAGGTCCCCAACTCGGTGCTCGTACTGGACTCGGACCAGGACCGCTCGATTCTGTTCCTCCCTGCGACGGACTACAGGTTCGAGAACCCGGGGCGTCCGAACGACTTTCCCGGCCGACCGCTCCTCGACGACTATCAGCTCCGTAGCATCGCCGGGATCGAGGAATACCGGAACGTCGTGGACTTCCCCGAATACCTCGCGGACCAGCTTCGCGGGAACCGAACAATTCGGGTGAACGGTGGCTCCGACGGTCCTCTTCGTCCGCTCGCCCTACCGGAGTTCGGCTCGCTGGACGCGACGCAGACGATGCTCCTCAGGCTCCAGACCGAATTCCCGGGAGCCCGTATCGAGAATGGCTTCGCAGAAGTCGCTCGCGGTCGGATGGTGAAGAGCAGCGCCGAGATCCAGCGGATGCGGATCGCCGCCGACGCGACGGCTCGAGGAATCCGATCAGCCGCCGCACGGATTCGTGTGGGCGCAGATGAACGCTCGATCCAGGGCGAATTCGAATCGACGTGCCGAACTTTGGGCGCACAGTCCATTCCCTTCACGCCGATCGTAAAGTCCGGACCCAACAGCCTGTGGCCCTGGCGCGTACTGGCGGCCCATTACGATCGTCGAAACCGCCCCATGGAGGCCGGTGACCTCGTGATCCTCGATGTCGGATGCGAAATCGACGGATACATCAGTGACGTCGGTCGGACCTTCCCCGTGAACGGGCGCTTTTCAGGCGTGCAGCGGGAGAAGCTCCTCGTGAGCACCCGTGCGGCGGACGCGATCATCGCCGCCGTTCGTCCCGGGATTACGCTGCGGGAACTCACCCGGATCGCGTACGAGGCCATCCCCGACGCTGAAAAGCAGTACATGCAGGCGCCGACCTACTTCGGTCATCATATCGGACTGGTATCTGGAGACCCTGCGTTGCTCGACGAGCCCCTGGCGCCCGGAATGGTCTTCACGGTGGAGCCGTGGTATTACAATCACGACCTGGAGATCGCAGTGTTCGTGGAAGACGTGATTCTGGTCACCGAAGACGGTGCAGAGGTCCTGACCGCGGGGCTCGCGCGCACACCCGACGAGTTGGAGGCACTGATTCGATGAGCGAGAAGGAAG
>JBDGVT010000097.1:0-21975 GCA_039585495.1 Gemmatimonadota bacterium
CTCGCCCTTTCGGCGGCCCCGACCGAGGCAGCGGGCCAGTATTTCGGACGAAACAAGGTTCAGTTCGACGACTTCGATTTCCGGGTGCTACAGACCGACCATTTCGACTGGCACTACTATCCGGAGGAGCAGGAAGCGGTCTTCGACGCGGCCCGGATGGGTGAGCGGTGGTACGAGCGCTTCGCGCGGACCTTCCAGCACGACTTCGAGCAGTCAAAGCCGGTCATTCTTTACGCGGACCACCCCGACTTTCAACAGACCAATACACTTTCGGGCACCATCAATGGTGGCACGGGGGGTGTAACAGAGTCTCTCAAGAACCGCGTCATCATGCCGCTGACCGGTTCGTACTGGGATACCGACCACGTCCTCGGCCACGAGCTCGTGCACGCATTCCAGTACAACGTGGCCCAGTCACGAAGTGGCGGGGGCCTGCAGGGCCTCAGCACGCTTCCGTTGTGGCTCATCGAGGGCATGGCCGAGTACCTCTCAGTCGGTCGCGACGACCCGCTGACCGGAATGTGGATTCGGGACGCGATCCGTCGGGATGCCTTGCCGACGATCCACCAGATGACGACGGACAGCCGCTACTTCCCTTACCGCTACGGACAGGCGCTGTGGGCCTATATCGGCGGTACCTACGGCGATGACGCGATCGTCCAGGTGTACCGGCGCGCGCTTCGCGTCGGCTTCGAAGGTGCCATTCAGGGTGTGCTCGGCATGTCCACCGACACCCTCTCGATCCGCTGGCGCGACAAGTCGGCGGAGGACTTCGGACCGCTCCTCGTCGGGCGCGAGGCACCCGAAGACGTCGGACGCCTACTCCTCGCTCCGTCTACCGGATCGGGGCCGACGAACATCTCGCCCTCGATCAGCCCCGACGGGCGGTACGTCGCCTTCCTTTCGGAGAAAGATCTCTTCTCGATCGATCTGTTCATGGCCGACGTGCAAACCGGCGAGATCATCCGAAAGCTGACCAGCGCGAACTCGGATCCTCACATCGACGCACTCCGCTATATCGACTCGTCGGGGACATGGTCGCCGGATTCCGAGTTCTTCGCGTTCGCGGTGGTCGCGAACGGAGACAACGAGTTGGTGGTGGTGAACTCCGACGACGGGATGGTGGCGCAACGCATCCCCCTGGTTGGAATCGGGGCGGTGGCCAACCCCTCGTGGTCACCTGACGGAGGCTCCCTGGCCTTCTCGGGATCCGTTGGCGGAATCTCGGATCTCTACATCTATGACCTCGAGACTGAAGAGATCCGACAGCTCACGTCCGACAAATATGCCGACATGCAGCCGTCGTGGTCGCCCGACGGTTCGACGATCGTCTTCACCTCGGATCGTGGCCCCGAGACCGACTTCGAATCCCTTTCGTACAGTCGGTTTCAGCTCGCCATGGTCGACGTAGCGTCACGAGATGTCCGGGTCGTGCCCGTCTTCGGCAACGTCAAGCACATCAACCCTCAGTACTCGGGGGATGGCGAGAGCGTGTACTTCCTGTCCGACCAGGATGGCGTGACCGACATTTACGAGTTGGAACTCGACGGCGGCGACGTCCGGAGAGTGACCATGGTTGCGACGGGAGTCAGCGGGCACACCTACCTGTCACCGGCCATGACGGTCGCCCAGGATGGTACCGTGGTCTTCTCCGTCTTCGACGAGCGTGAATTCCACATCTACACGAAGAACGTGAACGATCCTTCGCCGATCGTTACCGTCGTCGAAGGTGCGTCATTCCAGGAAGGACGGCGCCTTCCGCCCATGAACCCGAACCGGTTCAGTCGGATCGCGACTTATCTCGCCGACACCGAAACCGGGTTGCTCCCGAGCGGTACGTACGATGAAGCCGATACGGAGGAGTACAAGACCGGGCTGTCGCTGGACTACCTGGGTCAGCCGACGATCGGTGTGGGCACCGACACGTACGGCAACTACATCGGCGGGCAGACCTCGGCGTACTTCAGCGACATGCTCGGCGACAAGATCCTGGGTCTGGGACTGCAGGCGTCCGGCACACTGAAGGACATCGGTGGCCAGGTCTTCTATACCGACATGAGTGACCGCTGGAATTGGAACGTCAGCGGAGGGCGGATTCCCTACCAGTTGGGCGGCTACTTGGCCGGGGCCGACCAGAACGGTAGCTATGTCGGCCTCTTGCGGCAGCGGATCTTCATCACGTCTGCAACGGGTGGAGTTTCGTACCCCTTCTCGACGACCGAGAGGATCGAGTTCAGCCTTGGCCTGACCCGCTACAGCTACGACTTCGAACTGGAGAAGTTCTACAACTTCACGAACTTCTACGAGAAAGAGAATCTCCCGGCCCCCGATGCATTGAACATGTTCAATGCGTCCGTCGCGCTGGTAGGTGACAACGCCTTCTACGGCTTCGTGTCGCCCATCCGAGGGGGTCGGTATCGGTTCGAATACCGGCAGACACAGGGCACGACGACCTTTTCGACGATCATCGGCGACTTCAGGCGCTACTATGCGCCGCACAAGAACCTGACGGTCGGCTTCCGTGGGATGCATTACGGTCGTTACGGCCTGAGCACCGCTGAGCAGACCCAGGACGGATTCGGCCTGCTCAATCCGCTCTTCCTCGGCTTCGAGACCTTCGTTCGCGGCTATGCATGGGGTAGCCTCGACCCGAACGAGTGTACGGCCGGCGCGACCGCGGCCAACACATGTCCCGCGCTCAACCGCCTGTACGGTCATAAACTGGCGGTCACCAGCGTGGAGATGCGCGTCCCGTTCATCGGGGTGGAGCAGTTCGGGATCATCAACTTCCCGTTCCTGCCCACCGAACTCGTTGCCTTCGCGGACGCCGGGCTGGCCTGGGATAGCCCCTACACGAACGACGAGCCGGTTCTCGAGTGGAGCCGTTCGTCGGCAGCGCGTGTACCGGTCCTCTCGACCGGTGTCTCCGCCCGCATGAACATCCTCGGCTTCATGGTCCTCGAGGCGTACTACGCGTACCCGTGGCAGAGACCTGACAAAGGCTGGCACTGGGGCTTCAACATGGCGCCGGGCTGGTAGGTGCTGGTGGGTCGGAGCGGGTGGGTCCTCGTGGCCCACTCGCTCCGATGCGCTGGCGTTTCGCGGGGCCTGGGGGTTAGGTCCTCTACCCTTTGAGTGCCTCGCGGAAACGATGCGCACTCCGCGAGCGTTCCACGGCACCCACCCGCTCCGCATCACGAAGGGTGGTGAGGGTCAGTGCCCCTTCCATGCCCACGCAACTGCCACCGCTTCGAGACCCAGGCACAAACTCTCTGGGCCAGGTCCGACGCCCCGGAGGGGCGAGTGACCGCACCCGTGCGGAGGGCGCCTCGCGCAGCGCACACTCGGGACTCGAAGACCGCTCCTGTTACTTCCGCAAGCGCCCAGCGCCCCGGAGCACGGGTGCGGTCACTCGCCAGCCCAAAACGGACCCAACCCGATCGAGCTACTCGCTAAAAGATCGAGATATTGATGTACTTGTTCGGGTTCTCCTGCAGATCCGCCAGGAGCGTTGAGAGGCTCTCGGCTGCGGTGTTGAGACTCACGTAGAGCGTCTCATCCGTCGACAGGCGGCCAAGCGTGCCCTCCCCTCGCTCCATCCGTCCCAGAATCGTGTTGAGCGAGGCAGTCGCCGCGTCGAGACTCTCTCCAGTCGCGGTAAGCATAGCCATCGCGGAGTCGGCCCGAGCGACCGCACTCGCAATGTCGGGACCGGCTTCCGAAGCGGCTTCGAGGCCTTGGGCCGCCCTCGTCAGCGTCGCCGTGAGCTCGGTCAGGGCGCCCCGTTGTTCGCCGGTGATCGCGGAGATTTCGGCGAGCAGGCCCTCGAGCTCTTCCGCCGACCCCTTCACAGACCCGACGGTCTCCTCGTCGAGCATCTCGTCGATCGACCCGAGCACCGACTCGGCACGCAGGCTGAGCAGGTCGAAGGTCGCGAGGAAGCCTCCGCCGGCCGCGCCTTCGCCGGACAACGAGTCGCCCGGGGCGTACACGCCCGGGCCAGGGCCTCGGATGATCTCCAGAGCGCGCCCCCCGAAGAGTCCCGCCTCTCCCATGATCGTGCTCGATCCGAGGGGGATGTGCCATTCTCCCTCGATCTCCATGGTGATATCGACCACATCGCCGCCCGCCCCATCGACCATCTCGAAGTCGTGGACGCGGCCGACGTTGACGCCCTGCATCTGGATCGGATCGCCGGATCGGACGCCTCCCGCGTGATCTACCTGGGTCACCAGCATGTACCGACCGCGCAGGGTCGCGGGATCGGTCATCCAGAAGAGCACGAGGACGAACGAGATCAAGCCGACGAGGACGAAGACGCCAACCTGCGCCTCCTTCCCGCCACGCCCTCTCGGTGTCGCCGCCAGGATCTCTTCATCGGAAGGGCGTTTCGGCCCGTTGGTCGTGTCGTTCATATCAGGTCGAAGCCATATCCAGGGCCGCTTCCGCAGCCGCTCGGTCCACGAACGCCCGAACCACCTGATCCGGGCAGTCTCTAAATTCCTGGGGCGTTCCGCAGAACCTCAGGACACCACTGTGAAGCATCGCGACCCTGTCACAAATGAGCAGGCCGCCCTCGACGTCGTGCGTCACGAGCAACGACGTGACCTCGAGTTCCTTTGACAGTCGCTTGATCAAACGCTCTACCGCCGCCGTGTTGATCGGGTCGAGTCCGGTTGTCGGCTCGTCCCAGAGCAGAACCTCAGGCCTGCCGACAATGGCACGCGCGATGCCGACCCTCTTTTTCATCCCGCCGGACAGCTCGCTGGGAATCTTCGACAGGATTTCCCGGGGCTCGAGATTCACGATTTCGAGGGCGTCCCAAACTCTGCGAGCGCTCTCTCTCGCTGGCATCCGTGCCAATTCGTCTTCGGGCAAACCCATCGCCACGTTGTCGAACACATTGAGCGAGTCGAACAACGCGGCGTGCTGGAAAACGTACCCGACCTTCCGGCGAATCTTCTCGATCGTCCCGGGTGGGCCGTAGTACACCGAGAGTCCGTCGATCTCCACGTCTCCTCGGTCGGGGATGATGAGGCCGAGCGTCGTCTTCAACAGCACGCTCTTGCCCGTACCCGAAGGACCGAAGAGGGCGAACATCTCCCCGGTCTCGACGATCATGTCCACCCCGGACAGCACGGGAAGATCGAAGGACTTGTGGATGCCCCGGTAGCTGATCATGACGGGTCCCCGATCACTGGAGCATCAGGGGTGGGAACAGCGCGTCGATGATCAGGATCGTAAGGATCATGAACATCACCGCCTGCGTCGTCTGAAGCCCAACGCCCTCGGCGCCGCCACGGGTCCGGAACCCCATGTGAATGGAGATCACAGGAATGACGAGCCCGAACACGAAGGCTTTCGACAACCCGTAAAACAGGTCCCAGCTGTGCCAGAACAGGCGGGCACCGTAGAGGAACGTCTCGGGGCCCAGCCCGGCATCCAGATCAGCCATGATCATTCCGGCCCAGATGCCGATCACGTCGGCGAAGCCAACGAGAAGGGGCATGGTGATGATACCCGCGATGATTCTCGGGGCCGCCAGGATCGCCACAGGGTCGCGCCCGAGCGACTTGAAGGCGTCGATCTGCTCGGACACCACCATCGTCCCCAACTCGGCTGTGATTCTGGCACCGATCCGGCCCACCAGAACGATGGCCGTCAACAGCGGACCGAGCTCGAGGACCACACTCTGCACGACGAGGGTCCCGAGCACGTAGCGGGGGGAGGACGAGATGAGCTGGTATCCACCCTGCTGGCTCGTGACGATACCCGCCAGAGACGCCGTTACGAAGACGATGGGCAGGCTCTGGATGCCCATGATGTGCATCTGCGTGAGCACGTCACGGAATCGGACCTTGAGGCGCACCACCGCGACCATCGTATCCCACATCAGGATCCCCAGGCCACCGGCGTGCTCCAGGGTGAGCCGGTAAGCTCGCCCTAGCTTGGCGAACCAGCCTACGATGGGTGCGAGTAGCGGGAGAGCCACGACGGGCGCGTCACCGTATCTGAGGTGCGGGCAGGATAGACCCCCCGGAGCGGGGCGCCATACACGGATGGGACAGCCAAGAATCCTCGGCTAAAAGCGTATGAAAATCAACCGCATTTCCGGCCCGGGAGCAGGTCCGGAGACTCATCCTTCAGCCCTCCGGATCGTAGCTTCAACGCGCGCGAGGAAGAGCCGCGCATCGACCGGCTTCCGGATGTAGTCATCCGCTCCCTCCTCCATCAACTGAGTTTCCAGAATCTCGTCGACTTCACCGGTGACCACGATCACGGGTAGGTGCTCCCCACCACGGATCTCACGCAACTCCCACATCAGCTCGAGGCCATCCATGCGCGGCATGTTCAGGTCAGCCACGACAAGTTCGATCGGCTGTCCAGACGCCAGGATCTCCAGGGCCTCCACTCCGTCCTCCGCCTCGACGACACGGTATTCGCGCTTCTCGAGGAGATGGCGCACCAGAAGTCGTGTGGATTGCTCATCATCCACAACGAGAATCGCTCGATCGCGAGTGTCACGCTCGTCGAGCGTTGGTCGGACGGGGGTCTCCACGACCGGTGCATCAGGGATCGGCTCTTCGAGCACCTCCGTCAGGATGGCGCTCAGCGCCGTTGGAGTCGCCACGACGAACACCGGGCGCCGACCGGTCACCCGCTGCAGCTCGAGCTCCATGGGCAACGACGTCGGCTCGGCGGTCGCAACGGTGATGGTCTCGGAATCCTCTTTGAGCGGGAGGACCCGGCCCGCGATCATGAGCGCTGGAGGCACGAGGTGTAGCGCGGCTGCCCTTCGGGCTCCGATGTCGCTGAGTTCGATGCCCAGATCGTCGGCCACTCGCTCGGCGAGTCCGGCCTCCGAGAGTCCTCCGGCCCTTGCCACCACCTCCCAGGCCTCGGCAAGGGTCCGCACGCCGTCGAGGATGCTCGGATCTTCCTGGAGACCTGCTGCACGCACAAGCCACTCCACGCGTATGGAAGGCACCGATTCGTCCTCACGAGCGAGTATGTGCAGCTCCGTGATCAACCCTTCTACGCGCCGAAGCGTCTCCTCGTCCGACGAGGTCTCGACGATGGCGGCGACGGCGGAAAGGTCTGCGAATCCGAAGGTCGAACCAGATCCTCGAAGCGCCTGACCGATCTGGCGAGCCGCCGCGCAGGCTATCTCATCTCCGCTCGCCAGCGGAACTCTGAGAGCCCGAAGCTCGTCGATACGGCGAACCATCGCCGCTCGATACCAGCTCTGGAGCTCTGCACGGTCGGGAGTCACTTCACCCTCGGCCCAGGGATGGACTGAACAAGGGGCTCCGCGTATCGGCCCCACTGGTGGGGCCCTGCCATTGCGGGGCCCGTGAACGATAGGCGTATCATCGGTCCTCTCCAACAGTTTCTCTGACGGTCGTGAGCGTGTCGTTGTCCTGCCCAACCGGGCTCGCTACCCTGCCCGCGTTCATCCCGATCGACCCTTCACCGCAGTGAGAAAAACATGACGGACCCCGCCGCACTCGCAGATCACGTCGCCGTGGTCACCGGCGCTTCCTCTGGAATCGGTCGGGCCACGGCTCTGCGTCTCTCACAGGCTGGTGCCAAGGTCGTAGTGACCGCCCGGAGGTCGGACAGACTCCGGGACCTGGTGGGCGAGATCGAGGCAATCGGAGGGAAAGCACTCGCCATTGAGGCAGACGTCGTTTCCCTCGAGGACGTGCAACGGGTAACCAAGAACACGCTCGACGCCTTCGGTCGAATCGACATTCTGGTGAACAATGCTGGCATCATGCCGGTCGCACCCATCGCGGAAGCGAATGTGGAAGACTGGACCCGGATGGTCGACGTGAACATCAAGGGTGTCCTCCACTTCCTGTCCACGATCGTCCCACACATGATCGAACGTGGCTCCGGTCACCTCGTGAGCGTCGGATCGGTCGCGGGTCGCCGCCCCTTTCCGGGCGGCTCCGTCTACGCTTCGTGGGGCCTGCATCTCGAGCTCGGCCACGCACACGGAATTCGGGTCACGGACATTCAACCCGGTCTGGTTGCCACCGAATTGCTCGATGGTGACCCGGACGTCGCGGCGGCGTGGGCCGAGGCCTGGAGTGACAAGCGAACCCTCCAAGCGGACGATATCGCCCGCGCCATCGAATTCGCCGTGACGTCGCCCGACCACATGTCGGTGAGTGAGATCCTCGTGCGCCCCACCGATCAGCCTACGTAGTCTGGCACGTCCCGAAGAGAAGAGGGGCGCCCCGCCAGGGACGCCCCTCTTTCTATCGGGCGTATGCTTCGTTCGGGACTACTCTGAAACAGGACGGTCGTCCGCCGCGCCGTAGTAGATCCCGTTGAAGAGGAATCCGAAGGTTCCATGCGGCTGTGAGCGGAACGTGATCTTGGGGCCGAACAGGAACATCTTCCCCTGTCCATAGTCGGCCTCGACCGCTCCGACCCCATTCTCCAGATAACGCTCGCCCCACGCCCATCCGCTTCGGAGAGGATTCGGTGTGTCGTACCAACCGATGCGTCTGACTCCTTGAGCCTCGGCGCCGGGCGCGAGTGAGAAGGTCGGACTGTGGCTGAACAGGACGTCTACCCTGTCGTCGAAGCCGTGCGTGAGCGGGCTCGCGTGTTCGACCTTCATGTCCAGAACCGATCCGGGCGTGAAGTACTGCTCGCGCTCCAGTGGGCGCCCATTCTCGACCAGGTGGTTCTCGACAGGTAGCCCGGCGTGGTAGGCCAAGCTCGCGGACGATCCGATGGCGATCGCTGCTCCTCCATCGCGCACGAAATCCAGAATCCGTGGCACCGAAGTATCCGCCGTCACCCTACCCATGCGTCGACGATACTCGTCTGGCACAGTCGCCGGATCCGGGCCACCTCTTCCGCCGCGACCGCCCTCACTCCCAATTCCTGGAATGGCCCCGTCCTCAAAAACGAGGACATCGTAGTCATCCAGATCACCCTCATCGAAATCGGGGGCGAAAAGGACGTCGAAGTCGAATTCGAAGTCCTCGAGGATCATCCGGGTCCAGCCCGAGGGCATCGACCCACCGTACTGATCCCATAGCCCGATCTTCACCGGCTCCAAATCCATCGCATTGCCGGACGGACGATCCGTCACGCCGATGAAGTCGAGCCCCTTCTCCTCGGCTAGTCGCTCCACGACCGCCCGGTCGGTCTCGAGGTAGAACGCGCCGGCCGCGAACGTCTGACCGCCCGCGGTAATCTCATTTGTATACCAGAACGCATCATCGCCCGACGCGAGCACACGATTTACGGCGATGAACGCGTCGTTGATGTGGTCGACCACGTAGCCACGCGCGTTCGAGGCACCGGCGACCGTGCCCGCCCGGGGCACGGAGATAACGTCCGGGATCAACGTAAAGGGACCGTCGAAGCCCTCCATCACTCGATCGAACTCAACGCCCATCTGCCACGCCAACGTCCAGCCGGTATTGTCGTAGGGGGCGGTGGGCGGAGCCCCCGGAAAGGCGAAGTCGTTGGGGTGCTGCTGCTCCTCGAACATGTCCAGCACGTGAGGCCGGAACGCCTGATTGCCCTTCACCACGAACGAGCCCGCCGGATAGCTCTGGCCAGCCACCATGAAGTCGGACGTCGCGCGGTGCACATCCACGCCGTTGTACAGAAGCGTGTTCACGAACTTCGTCGCGGTCAGGAAGTCGCGCTGATCGGAGGGGATGATGAACCCCCGTGGATTACGGTCCGACGGATCCCGCAGAATCCGCTCCCAGTCGGCGCGCGTTCCGCGATCCATCGCTTCCGCCGCTGCATCGATCTCGAAGGGGAGTGTCGTCCAGGCATCGGTGTTCCCGCGCTCGATCGAATTCGTACCCATCTGCCAGATGTTGAACAGCAGGTGGTCTGAATTGCGGGACGCGTAGTCGAGGACGGCCCAGTTCGCGGTCTGCGAATACTCGATGGACTGGCGGAAGTGCCATACGCCGGGTTCGACCGGAAGCGGGAGATCCCCTTTCGAAATCTGCCTTTCCGGGAGGAACGGAATCTCAACCGGGGTCGGGTTACCGATCGTCTCCGTCAGCAGCCCGACCATGTTCTTGAAGTAGGGCGTCGTGCGCAGTCCCCCATTCCACCAGGTCGAGTACGATGCACCCGACCGCATGGTGGTTCCGCCCTTCCCTTCCAACACGAAACGCTGATGCATGGCCGACCCGACGCGGTCGAGCGACGTGATGATGAGCGGATCGAGGTAGTGGTTCGGTGGATCGCGGAACGGAGGCGCGAACATGACCGTGCCCTGCGGACCCGTCTGGTGGTGGTTGTACACGATCTGCGGGAACCACTCTCGGTACATCGAGCGGTTCATGTTCTGGGTCTCCGCGAGTGCCGCCATGTAGAAGTCGCGGTTGTTGTCGTGACCCGCGTACTTGTTGTAGAGCACCGGAACACCACTCGTCGAGCGAGCCATCGGGTCGTCCACCCGCATGTACCAGTCGGACACGAGCGTCATGCCGTCCGGGTTCGCGTGCGTCGCGAGAATGATGACGTCATCGAGGATCCGGGTCGTCTCGGCATCGGTGTAGTCGTTGAGCCGGTACACGAGCTCCGTGAGCTGCGCCGCGCCGAGGACCTCCGTAGCGTGCAGACCGCCATCGATCCAGATGACTGCCTTACCCTCGAGCGCGAGCTGGGCCGCCTCTTCACGACTCACCCCCTCGGCCTTTGCCAGTCTTTGCGAAATCTCCCGATAGCGATCGAGGCTCGCGTGATTCTCGGGTGAGGTAATGATGGCCTGGATGTGAGGCCGGCCCTCCTCCGTGAACCCGATCGTGTCGAGCACCATCCGGTCCGACTCGTTGGCGAGCGTGATGAAGTACTCGTGCAAGGCTTCGTAATTGAAGAGAACGTAGTCCGCCCCGACCTCATGTCCGAAGTGCTCCACCGGAGTCGTAACCCGGTTCTGGGCCACCCCAGGCAACGCCAACACCATCAGGCTCAGAACTGCCAACCCGCAACGCACAAACACTCTCTGCATGACCATCCTCACAGTGCACTCACAAGAAGTTCTCACCTACCAGGACACTCTACCCCCCAAACCCTGCTGAGCCCCCCCACCAAGCCGATGCGAAGCAAGGAGCCACCCCCAGGTCACCTCACCCTCACCGACAGAGCCACGGCCAACCGTGATCGGCGGGTCGCCCCCGCCGCGTCGCGAAGGGCGCATCGCAAGCGCCAACACGGCCCCCGAAGACCTGCCCGAAACACCGCGAAGCGCCAGCGCCCGGAGCGACGTGGCGGGGGCGACGCTCACCAGAGCCGCCACGATCAGCCCGCAGGCTCCATCCTCCAGAAAATGATCCCCCCCGCCTGCTGACCCACACCCACCGACCCGACCTGCTCGAACGTCCTCAAATCGAACACGTCGACCTTGCCCGGCTCCGCACCCTTGCCCTCGACGCTGACGAAGGCGTAGCGCGAATCAGGCGTCATCGCGACCCCGTGCGTGACCGTAGTGGTCGATGGCACGATGGCCCGGCTCTCACCCGTGGCGGCGTCGAAGAACTGGACCTGCCCGGCCCCCTTCAGCGACGCGACCAACACCGCACCATCCGGGGTGATGCCCAGGTTGTAAGGAGCGCGTCCCGCTGGGAACTTCCGAATCAGCTCCCAACTGCCGCGGTCGATCACCAGGATCTCGTCGGACTTGTTGCACGCCACGTAGAGCGTCGTGTTATCGGGCGCGGGCTGGACCCACGTAGGCGAGCACGTCGGGGCCATCATCGAAGACATCCCTGAGCCACCCATCCGACCACCCGACGCCCTCATCCCGTTCGGTCCCGTCATGATCTCGGGCACTTCGTAGCCGAGCAACTCCGCCTCGGCGCCCGTGGACACGTTGAAACGTCGAGAAACCTCGAAGGTCCGGGTGTCGATCTCGACGAGCTGATCGTCCATCATGCACAACGAGTATGCATAGAGCCCGTCCGGAGCCATGCGCAGGCCGTGCGGCATCGTGCAGGTGGGGATCTGTTCGACCTCGACCATGTCCGGCGTGTATACGACCGACACCGTAGACGGCACGTGCTCGCCGTGGAGGTTGAAGTTCGCGATGAAAGCGTAGAGCCCATCCGGGGTAAGATCGAGTGTCGCCGGGAAGTTGCCGAGCAGGATGGGCGCGGCCACGAGCGTGTCGGGCCCGGCATCGAACTTCCAGATCTTCCCGTCAGGCACGCCGTGGGCAGTGGTCATGTAGAGGTGCTCACCGTCCGGCGATACGTTCAGGCCGTGGGGCCCTTCGTTCTCGACCGCCATTTCTCCTACCGGAGTCGTCTGATCGATCGAGACGCCCGACGCGTCCAGCTTCACACGGTGGATCAGGTCGGCCGACTCGGCGCCCACGTAGACGTAGTACGCGGCGGCATCCGTGGGGGACGGCAGTCCACCGGTCGAGCCTCCCCCGCAGCCGGCGACGGACCCTGCGAGCACGATCGGTATCACGTTGCGGACATTCATGGCTGGTACCGTGACCTCTGGGGTTCGGGCGATTCGGTTGCTGCCTCAGCATCTCCACGCCAATGTTCGGGCTTACCCGCGGGAGAGGCACGAGCTTACGCCCTTCGGCTGGGGTTAATAGGCCGAACCTGCAGGACCATATCAAGGGAGTGCGCGGACGATGAGAACCAGGCTCGTTTCGATGGTCGTGGCAGCAGCCGCGATCGCCACACCGATCGCAGCCCAGGACGCTTCGGTCGAGGCCGGGCTTCGCGTCACCCGCCTCGTGGCCGAACCAGCCGAGGTGACGCTCGAAGCAGGTTCGAGCACGGCCCTCGTCATCCGGGCCCTCGACGCCGCTGGGAACGTGGTAAACGCCGAGCTCCGTATTCGTGGGCGCGGCGTCACGTACGCCGACGGTATGGTCTCTGCCTCGGCAGGTGGTTCGGCGACGCTCATCGCATCCGTGGTCCTGCCCGCCGACGCCTTGCAGCAGCCGGCTACGCTGGCGGTGCCGATCACCGTAGCATGGCCATCGGTTGCGTCCATCGAGGTAGAGGCGATCTCGGACCTGACACTCTACGCGGGCACTCGGGTTCGTTACGCGGCTGATGCGTTCTTTGCGAACGGTGGCAGACACGCCGACCCGAGCTTTTCGTGGTCGACCTCCGATGCGACGGTCGCGACGGTGGATTCCAGAGGAAACGTCACGGCACACGGCGCCGGACCGGTCACGATCGTCGCTTCCTTCGACGGTGTGCGTGGGTCGGCCTCGATAGACGTACCCGCCCTGCCCGCCTCCTCGCTGGAAATCGAGGGCGGAGCCGACCAGGCCCTTCAGGGGGACGTGCTCTCGTTCGAAGCGGTCCTCTCGGGATCGGGAGGACAGGTGACGGATGCGCCGGTCTCCTGGACTGTCGCCTTCCAGCCGGACGATTCGATCAATGCTCCGGGCGCAGCCGGCATCGTGAACGGCGGGAAGTTCGTCGGGGAGGTCCCGGGCCTCTACACGGTGATGGCATCGGCCGGTGACCTCCTGGCACGGACGACCGTGGACGTGGCTCCACGCGAGGCTGTGCAGGAGATCGAAGTTCTGGGCCAGGGGTCCGTGAGCGACGTGCACACCTCGGACCTCTGGATCTACGAGGGGAACGACGGACGGGACTATGCGGTGACGGGTACGTGGGGTGCCAACGGTTGGGCCTACTTCTGGGACGTTACGAACCCGGCTTCGATCGTGAAGACCGACTCCATTCACGTCGATGCGCGTACGGTGAATGACGTGAAGGTCTCTCCCGACGCGCGCTACGCGGCGCTGTCACGCGAAGGCGCGTCGAACCGTCGCAACGGTGCCGTCATCCTGGACCTCGCGGACCCGGCACACCCGGTCGTCGTCTCGACCTTCGACACCAACGGCGTGACCGGCGGCGTGCACAACATGTTCGCCACGGAAGACTACCTGTTCGCCCTCGCCGGTGGTGACAAGTACGTCATCATCGACATGACCGACCTGACGAATCCGACTTACGTGAGCGAATACAACCATCCGGACAGCCGCGTCCACGACGTGTGGGTGCACGATGGCATCGCCTACTCCTCTGAGTGGGGCAACGGCGTGGTTGTGGTCGATGTCGGCAACGGGCGTTGGGGCGGCTCGATCGAGAATCCGGTTTTCGTGACCAACGTCCCGTATCCGGTGGGATCGACCCATGCTGCGTTCCCTTACTTCCAGGAGGAGACCGGCAAGTTCTACCTGTTCCTCGGTGATGAGATCATGAATCGCCAGGGTGCGGCGTGGGGTGGCGCGGGCCTCGACCGCATCCCGCAGCCGGGTGGTACGCCGTCGGTGACCCGCGGCTACATCCATATCATCGACTTCACGGATCCGGAGAACCCGACCGACGTGGCCCGCTACGAAGCAGCCGAGTTCGGCACCCACAACCTCTGGGTCGAAGACGACATGCTCTATGTGGCGTACTACGAGGGTGGTGTACGCACGGTCGACGTCTCGGGCGAGCTCATGGGCAACCTGGCGACGCAGGGGCGCGAAGTCGCCGTCTACAAGGCTTTTGACCCCAATGGCCTGGCAGCCAACGCGCCGATGGCGTGGGGTCCCCAACCCTACAAGGGCAACCTCTTCTTCAGCGACTTCAATTCCGGGCTCTGGTCCGTGAAAGTGATGCCGAAGGGACGGCCCATCTCGTAGAAACGGGCCAGTCCGACCCCCCATCTGACCGGGAGGAGGCCGCCAGCGCCGGCAGCCTCCTTCAGGTGCTCGGGGTGGCGTTCGGTATCGCCGTTCTGGTGGGCAATTCCATCGGAATGGGAATCCTGAGGACTCCGGGAGAGGTAGCGCAGCATCTCCCGTCCGTCGGTCCGTTCATGGCGATCTGGGTGCTCGGCGCGACGTACGCGTTGCTCGGTGCCCTGACGGTAGCCGAACTCGGAGCCATGCACCCTCGGTCGGGTGGCCTCTACCCGATCGTCTACGATGGGCTCGGGCCTTTCCCTGGTTTCGTGTCGGGCTGGACAGACTGGATCTCCACCTGTGGCAGCATGGCTGCGGTCGCAATCGTGCTCGGTGAATACGTCGGCCCGCTCGTACCGGCCCTCGCGGGTCGCGAGGCGCTGACGGGCTCATGCGTCATCGTCGGTTTCGCGCTGCTCCAGTGGGGAGGCGTCCGGATCGGGAACGTCGCACAGCAGGTGACGAGCCTCATCAAGGCCGTAGCTCTGGTAGGGCTCGCAATCGTCGCGCTGGTCCTCGGCGGGGGAGCTGGCGAAGCCAGCGTCGTAACAGCGAGGCCGGAGGCCGTGGCGGGCGGCACGGCCCTGTTTGCCGCCGTCGTCGTTGCTCTGCAGTCCGCGATCTTCACATACGATGGATGGACCGGGCCCATCTACTTCGGTGAAGAGGTCCGGAATCCGGGTCGCGACGTACCCCGCGCCATGATCGGAGGGGTCCTCGTCGTTCTGGCGATCTACCTGCTGCTCAACCTCGCGTTCGTGCGAGTCCTGTCCATCGAAGAGATGGCTGGAGACCCATTCGTCGCAGCCACTGCGGCGACTCGTGTTTTCGGACCCGCGGGAGATACGGTGCTGCGGGTGATGATGATCTTCTCTCTGATCGCGACGGTGAATGCACTTCAGTTGATGGCGTCGCGGGTCCCCTACGCCATGAGTCGCGACGGATTCCTTCCGGCGGTGCTCGGCCGGGTGAACGTCGGAGGCACACCCGTTCCTTCTTTGCTACTCGGAACCGCGATCTCGGTGATCTTCGTCCTGACCAACACCTTCGAGACCGCCCTGGCCCTGATCGCCTTCTTCTTCGTGGCAAACTACGTCCTGACCTTCACGACACTGTTCGTCATGCGCCGGCGAGCGCCGGAGCTGGATCGTCCTTTCCGCGTGCCCGCCTACCCATGGCTTCCGGGAATCGTGCTCGTCGGGTCCGTCGGATTCCTGGTGGGCGCGGTTGTGAGTGACACCGCGAACAGCCTGATCGCACTCCTGTTTCTGGCAGCCAGCTGGCCCGTATACTGGCTCTTGGGCCGACGCGCCTCCGTGCGTTAGACTACCTGCCGATGACTACGCTGCTCGCGATCCTAGCGGTCGCACTCTCGATCTCCTTCCTCTGCTCGATTCTCGAGGCAGTCTTCCTCTCGATCAATCGTTCGTACATCGCGGTGCTGAGGAATCGGGGTGAGTGGGCGGGAGAGTGGCTCATGCACGCGCACGAGAACGTGGACGAGCCGATCGCCGCGATCCTGACTCTGAACACGATCGCTCACACGGTAGGCGCTACGATGGCCGGTGCGCAGGCTGCCGTCGTGTTTGGTGAGGCCTGGGTGGGCGTGTTTTCCGGCGCGTTGACGCTCGCCGTCCTTCTGGCCACGGAGATCATCCCGAAGACCGTGGGGGCCACGTATTGGCGGCAGCTGGCGAAGCCTTCGGCGCATGTCCTCAACGTCATGGTCGTGGGAATGAAGCCGGTTCTCGTCCCGCTGGGTTGGTTGGCCAAGCTCATTACGCCGCCCGGGAAGCATCCGACGGTGAGTCGAGCCGAGATCGAGGTCCTCGCCGAAATCGGTCGGAAGGAAGGAACGCTCGACGAAGACGAATTCTCGGTCATGAGCAACATCATCAGGCTCGACGAGGTCTCGGTCGCCGAGGTCATGACTCCTCGTACCGACATGATCGGGATCCCCTCCAGCGCCACGATCGAGGAGACTCAGGAGACGATGCTCGAGACGGGACACCTGAGGCTTCCGGTCTTCGAAGGAGACCTCGACACGATTCTGGGAGTCGTGCTGGGGCGGGATATATGGCGAGCCCACCGAGACGGCGAAGTTGATCTGGCATCAGTACTTAGGCCCGTTCCCTTCGCACCTTCCTCGAAGCGCGTCGAGGACCTGATCCCGGAAATGCGCGAACAGTTGACCAAGATGGTCATCGTGGTCGATGAGTTCGGTGGCACGGCCGGCCTGGTCACCCTCGAGGACCTGATCGAAGAGATCATCGGTGAAATCCAGGACGAGCACGAGGGAGACGAGCCGGTCTCTTTTCAGCCGCTGCCCGGAGGCCGGGTCAGGATCTGGGGGGGAAGCTCACTCCGAGAGATATCACAAAAGCTCGACTTCGTGCCCACCGAAGATGAGGAGGAGGGCTACGATACCATCGGAGGCTTCGTCCTCGGTCGTCTTAACAGGATTCCCGTGGTAGGCGACGAGGTGGAGATCGACTCGGGGAAGCTGCGAGTCACTCAGATGGACGCGCGCCGGATCGAATACCTGGTCTTCGTCAGGAAGTAGCCGGGTTCTCGTCGGGGGTTGTCGCATCACTCGATGAGCCGGCAGTCGCGGCCTGCTCCTGCTGTTCCTCGAGCCAAAACGAGATCGCGAGCAAGATCGCCCCGGTCGTAATCGCCATGTCGGCCACGTTGAAAATCGGGAAATCCCAGAATCCCAGGTCGATGGGGCCCAGGAAGTCCACGACGCCGCGATCCCACCTGACTCGATCGTAGAGATTACCCACCGCCCCCGAAACGACGAGCGAAATCGACCCGATCCGCAGGAAATCACGATCCGCGGCCTGCTTGAAGAGCACGGTCAGCAGAATGAGGGCGACGATCGTCACCGGCACGAAGAACCATCGGGAGTCGTCACCGATCCTCATCCCGAAGGCAGCGCCTTTGTTGTAGGCGAGGGTCAGGGGCACGAGGCCTCCCAGCAGCTCACCCCGCTCGAACGCCAAAGCATCGAGCGCCCACCTCTTGGTCACGACGTCCAGCGTCATGATCACGGGAAACGTGAGTCCGAAGATCCAGTATTTCGGGCGCAAAAGCAGGCTCTTTTCGCGTTACGAGGATTGCAATGACGACAGGGGACTCCAAGCGACTCTCAAAGTACCTCCGATGTAATCCGAGGCACCGAAACTTACGCCATCACTGCCGCATCGTTCCCCCCAAGGTATGCGAGGGGCTCCTGCCGCATAGCCGTGGCCTCGGAAATCCGCGAAGTTATTGGGCTTTTCGGTACCGGCAGGCTCCAAACTTTGCTTGACAGAGCCTGTAGCCGGGTAGGAGCTTTGTAAACATAGGTTTGGTAACGTCCGGACTCGCATTTTCGTGATGCGGGCGCCGGTTTTTTCGCTGTAGGAACTATGCCCCCTCGGACCGCGCAATATTGGCGCTCCGGCCTCCTTACCAGGGTGTTCCTCTCGGCCCTGGCGTTGAGTGCGGCACCGCTCGCGGGGCAGGAGCTTCCGCTCCAGAGGGACTATCCCGGTTCGGGGCCGTACGTCTGCCCAGCCCCCGTGCTGAGGCCTGAACCTGGACCCGACGAGCGGGCCCAGGCCGGGCAGCTCGCGTCCGAGGCGAACCAGGCGATGATTCTCGGTGACTTCGAGCGGGTCGCGACCTTGCTTCAGCGAGCGTCCGCGCTCAATCCCACGTCGGCGGATCTCGCCTACCGGCATGCCGTGGTGCTCGAGGATCTTGGGCTCACCGAACCCGCCCTGCTCGAAATCTGTCGAGCGATCGACCTGGATGTGGCGTCGATCGGCGTCATCGACGCCCAGGACCGGCTGACCGCACTGTCCGAAGCGATCCGGGAGCAACTCCCGGACGACGCGCGCGAGGCGTTCATTTCAGGGCTGGCCAGGACGGACTCGGCCCTGTTCGCAAGTGCAATCGACGATTTCACGCTCGCGATCGAAGCTGCCCCGGACTGGGGAGCCCCCGTGTTCAACCGGGGCCTGGTCTACGAGCATATCGGGCAGATACAGGACGGGCTCGCCGACTATCGCCGGTATCTGCAGCTCTCGCCCAGCGATATCGACCCGGTGGTCATGCTGGCGTCCGAGCGGATCGGGCTCCTGGAGGGCGTGGCGTCCGTCACGCCGCCCAGCCCGACGGGAGCGCTCGCGCTGGGCGTAATGCCGGGCATGGGGCAGTACTACACCGGCCGGCCAGTGCCAGGGACGATCGCACTGGGGACTGCCCTGACCTCGGTAGCGGCGGGCTTTCTCATCAAGGACATCACGACCGTCTGCCTCAATGAAGTGCCGGCTGGTCAACCCTGTCCCTCTGACGAGATCGTCGAGGAGATCACGGATCTCCCCTACCTGTGGGTGGGGGTCGGCATCGGAGCCGCGGTGACCATCGTCGCTGCCGTTGATGCTTACTTGAAGGCAAAGCGGCGCAGCCAGGAAGCTGCGGCGATCATCGGACCGCAGCCGGATCCAGGACCGCAGTTCGCGATGCCGTCCGTGTCTGCGCGAGGTCGTCAGGTGGACTTCAACGTCCTGCGGGTGACGTTCCGCTGAGCATGAGCATGAGCGCAGGCGGCGGTCCCCGCGGGCTCAACGAAGGGTTGAGAAAGAAGCGACCCGGCTTCTTATGGACTCTGCTGGCCTTGGCCGGCGTGCTCCTGATTCAATCGTGTACGAATCGCGACGTGGTTGGCGTGGTCATCGGCACGGTCACAGTAGCACCCGAGACGGTGAGTCTCTTGGAAGGTGCGGCTCAACAGTTCAGGGCGACGGTCACTGACGAGAACGGCCGTGCGCTACCTCGTGCGACGGTGACGTGGACGTCGGAGGCCCCGGAGAACCTGTCGATCAGTCCCGACGGGATGAGCGTCGCGCGGAAGGCCGGCGTTGCGAGGGTTCGGGCGACGTTCCGAGACGCATCCGGTACCGCCGACATCAGAATCATACCGGCGCCCGCAATTGCGCTAAGCCAGGACTCGGTCGTGTTCTACGGAGCTACTGGGGCCCAGTCTCCGCAAGCAGCGTTGATCGAGGTCACGAACGGAGGCGGAGGAACGCTCTCGGGGCTTACGGCGACCGTCGTCTTTGGGAGCGATCAAACGCCTGACTGGCTTGCCCCGGTTCTCGCGAACGACAGTGCACCTACCACTCTGACTCTGACCCCTCAGACTGCGACCCTGCCGGTCGGCAACTACGACGCAACCGTCAGCGTGACGGCGCCCGACGACCTCAATGGGCCATCGTTGATCACGGTGCGGCTTTCTCTGACCGGCATAACGGTGGAGGAGAGCGGCGCTGCCAGCGTGGTCGCCGAGGCAGGCGGGACGGATGAATTCACTGTCGTGCTCGATTCCCGCCCCGACTCCGCGGTGGTTCTGGACCTCACGAGTGGTGATAGCACAGAAGTCCTGGTGAGTCCGGCCACGCTCACCTTCGATTCAGGCAATTGGGATGTTCGTCAAACAGTCACGATGACGGGGCAAGACGATGTGACGAGCGATGGAGACCAGGTCACCGTCATCACGGTGTCAGTCGACACGCTCCAATCGGACCCTGCATTCGTGCCCGTGACCGATCGTACCGTCGTGGCGACCACGGTCGATGATGACGAAGCAAGCATCACGATCGAGGAAAGCGGAGGCACCACGGAAGTAAGTGAGGTCGGTGGCTCGGACACCCTTACGATCGTGCTGGATGTTCAACCGCTTACCCCTGTTTCATTCAATGTATCGGGGAGTGATTCGACGGAGGTGTCCGTAAGTCCCGCGACTGTCACCTTCACCGATGTCGACTGGGATGTACCCCAGACGGTGACCGTCACCGGTGTAGATGACGACGCCATCGACGGAGTGCAATCGAGCTTCGTGTTCATTGCGGTCGACCCCGATGCGTCGGATGACGCGTTCGACACACTGGCGCCGGACTCGGTACCGTTGGCAACCACCGACGACGACGTTGCTGGACTCTTAGTGGTGGAGAGTCCCCCCACCTCCGGTCAAGACACGACCTTCGTGACAGAGGCTGGCGACACGGACGAATTCTCGGTGGTCCTCGAAGCGCAACCATTTGACGACGTGGTTCTCTCCGTTGCCAGCGGAGACCCCGGCGAGGTCGTAGCGAGTCCCGCGATTATCGTCTTCACCTCGTTGAATTGGAACACGCCGGTCTCGGTGACAGTTACGGGCGTCGACGACGATTTGATCGACGGGAATCGAACGACTCCCGTCACGGTGTCGGTAGACGCCGCCAATTCCGACGACGATTTCGATTCGCTCGGAGATCACGTCGTCAACGTCGTAACCGCGGACGACGACCTGGCGGGATTCAGGATCGTTGAGTCCGATGGGACCTCGTCAGTTACCGAGAACGGCGGTACGGACGATTTCACTGTCGTGCTCTTGGCCGAGCCGACCGCCCCCGTCGTGATCGATGTTTCTAGCGACGACGCCTCGGAAGTATCGGTGCTCCCGAGCACGCTGTCGTTTGATCCGTCCGACTGGAATACGCCACAGACGGTTACGGTCACCGGGCAAGATGACCTCGTTGACGACGGGGACCAGCTCATCCGGCTATCCGTGGTCGTAGACCCGGCCCTCTCCGATGACGACTTCGACAGCACCCCCGCTGACTCACTCTTCGTGACGGCGCTCGACGACGACACCGCGGGGTTCGTCCTGGCCCAAACGGGTGGAGGCACGCTCGTCACCGAGGCGCTCTCCATAGACACCCTAACGTTGGTGCTTACGTCTCAACCGGTAGTCGACGTGGTCCTCACCATCACCAGTGCGGACCTTGGCGAGGTAACGGTGAGTCCAACGAGCGTAACCTTCACTCCGGCGACCTGGGACTCGCCACAGACCGTTACGGTGGCCGGAGTCGACGACCTCCTGAACGATGACGATCAATTCACGCTCATCGGGGTCGCGGTCAGTGCGGGTCTCTCGGACGATGCGTTCGACCCGGTGCCTGACCAGACGGTATCGGTCACCACCACGGACAATGATTCCGACTCCGGGTTCACTCTGACCGCGATTGACGGGACGACCGTGACGGAGGGAGGGCCCGCCGACAACTTCACGGTCGTGCTGAATACCCAGCCCAGCACGAATGTGGTGTTGACTCTTACCAGCAGTGACGGGACCGAGGTCGCTGTCAGTCCCACCACAGTGACCTTCACCGGCAGCGACTGGAACTTTGCCCAGACCGTGAGCGTCACGAGCGTCGACGACGATATCATCG
>JBDGVT010000098.1:0-11415 GCA_039585495.1 Gemmatimonadota bacterium
CCGAGTGCATCAAGAGCCCGTTGGGCAGTCACGATATCGAACGCGATCTCCGTCGGGTGCACCTCCAGGGCGAAACGCACGCCGACCTCGTCAAAGACGTCCAGAATCGGATTCCACCGGTCCGCAAAGTCAGCGAACCCGCCCTCGATCATCGTTTCGGTGACCGGTGGGAACGAATAGAGCAGATGCCAGATGGAGCTTCCCGTGAAACCGTTTACGACAGGCACGCCCAGGTTCGCGGCCGCGCGCGCGGTCCGCTTCATCTCCTCGGCAGCACGCTGACGGACTCCCTCCGGCTCTCCATCGCCCCAAACGGCTGCCGGCAGAATCGACTCGTGCCTCTCGTCGATCGGGTCGCACACGGCCTGCCCAACCAGATGGTTGCTTATCGCGAAGACGTCCAGTCCGTGGGACGACAGCATCTCGCGATGAGCGACGCAGTAGTCCGGGTCATCAGCGGCCCGACCTACGTCGAAATGATCACCCCAGCAGGCGAGCTCGAGGCCGTCATAACCCCACGCTGCGGCCTTCTCAGCAAGTGCCGACACCGGCAGGTCGGCCCATTGGCCCGTGAATAGGGTGACAGGTCTGCTCATGGCTCGATCGGGTATGGCAGTCTCATCCACCAGCGGGAGGCGTGTACCCGGCGTCTACCCAGGCTCCGCTCCGATGGCTCTCGACCGCCTTGTGAATGAAGAACACGCCGTGCGCACCGTCTGCGACGGTCGGAAAATCTCCTGCACCGGAACCGTCTTCGATCGCGCGGGCGACGTTCCGGTAGATGTTCGCAAACGCCTCGATGAACCCCTCGGGGTGTCCGCCGGGCAGGCGTGTGTTCGCACCAGCCGCGGCCGATAGCGTCGCCCCGCCCCGATACAGAATGCGTTCAGAGCCATCCGGCTCGACGAGGCGTAACCGGTTCGGATCCTCCTGAGACCAGTCCAACCCACCCTCGGTGCCATAGACGCGCAGTCGGAGGTGATTCCGCTCGCCGGTCGAGATCTGCGACGAGAACAGAAGGCCACGCACACCACCACTCAGTTCAAGGACGACCGTCGCATCGTCGTCGAGCACCCTTCCATCCACCACCGTACCGAGGTCTGCGAAGAGCCTCTCCACGTCGAGAGCAGTCACGTACCGAACGAGGTTGTGTGCGTGAGAGCCGATATCGCCGAGAACCCCCGATGCGCCGCTCTGCTCCGGGTCACTCCGCCACGCAGCCTGTTTCTGCCCCTCCGCCTCGAGAAGCGTCCGAAGCCATCCCTGGGAGTACTCGACAACGACTTTACGCACGGTACCGATTTCACCCGCCGACACCCGCGCGCGCGCCTCCTTCACCATCGGATATCCGGTGTAGTTGTGCGTCACGGCAAACACCCGGTCGTGCTCGACAGCCAGTCTACATAGCTCCTCGGCATCCTCGACCGTCGTGGTCAACGGCTTGTCGCACACGACGTGGATTCCAGCCTCGAGGAAGAGCCGGGCAATCGGGTGATGCAGGTGGTTCGGCGTCACGATGGATACGACTTCGATACGGTCCGACTCGGGTCGGGCGGCCTCCGCTGCCGCCATCTCCTCATAGGATCCGTACACTCGATCGGGGTCGAGACCCAGCTCGACACCCGTCTCGGCAGACTTGGCAGGGTCTGCGGAAAAAGCGCCTGCGACCAGGGCGTACTCCCCGTCGAGGGCTGCGGCCATCCGGTGTACGGCGCCGATGAAGGCACCCGGCCCCCCGCCAACCATCCCGTAACGGATCTTCACCTGACCCCCCGGCTCATTCGATGCCTATGTGACGAAGCACTTCGGGAGGAGGAGGATCCCATCGAGCGAGCGGAACGTTGCCGATGTACTCGAGGTCCTGCATGCCCTCCGCGGTCGTCCAGAACGCGGTGGACGTCAGGTCGCGGACCTTGTCGAAGAAGGCCGCTGCGGCTTCGTATCCGTCGCTCGCGTCGGGTGCGAAGCAGATGTCGTCGCAGATGGCCCGATGCTGTTCCGCCGTGAGATCTCGAAAGCGCAGCTCCGGACCAAAGCGACCGGCCGACTCACGATCGAGCCAGGCCAGGCCACCGCGCACGACCACCTGGTCGCGCTCGTTGCCGTCGTAGGGAGCGCTCACCCATTCATCGATGAAGTCGTGGGCGCCCACAGCGCTGGCCGAGGGTGACCGCCCATCCGCGGGAAGGATGACGTCGCACAGGACAGACAGCGATTCGAGCTCGTCGGCGGAGAGCACTCGCTCCCAGGGGATCGCGGGCGCGATCAGGTCGGGATCCCACGCGGTGCCGGTCGCCTTGGGGTTACTGACGGGCGCGGGCACGGCGGAAGCGTCCGCCCCCTGCTCTGCCGGCGCACAGGTGGCAAGCGTCGGGGCCGCAGCAGCGATCGCCATGACCTTGAGCGCCTGCCGCCGATCCATCCCCGTTGTCGCGGTCGCGTTCACGACCGGAAGGGCACGCCCCGTCGCGTTCTCCTTGTCCTTTCCCGAGGTGCCGCCACCGGGTCGGTCGGCGATGCTCATCCGAGCCCCCGGGACGCGAGTTGCTCGACGATGTAGTCGGAGGCACGCCACGCGATCGCCATGATCGAGAGCGTCGGGTTCTTGTCGGCGTTGGAGACGAAACACCCTCCGTCAGTGACAAAGAGGTTGTCCACCTCCCACGACTGGCAGAACTGGTTGAGCACCGAGGTGGCAGGGTCGTCACCCATGATCACACCGCCGACCTCGTGGATGATCTGACCCGGCCTCGCGATCGCGTCGGCCCCGTCGTCCTGGACGGTGCTCAGCACCTTCCCTCCCATCTCATCGACGATTCCCGCGAACGTGTGCTGCATGTGCCGCGCCTGATTCAACTCGTGCTCCGACCACTTCCAGTGGAACCGAAGCGTGGGGATCCCCCATTGATCGACGCCTTCCGGGTCGATTTCGCAGTAACAGTCGTCGTTGGGGATCATCTCGCCGCGACCGTCGAACCCGAGGAACGATCCGTAGTATCGGCGGCAGTCCTCCTTGAACTGCTGCCCATATGAACCGCCGGTGAGGGGCTCGAGTCCGCCGAAGGCCCCGAAGCCCGGCATCTTCCGGCCTCCGCCGAACTCCACATGATATCCTCGTGCGAAGTCGAGCTGGCCGCGTGCTTGCTCCTGGTACAGCCACCACGGCATGTACACGTGCATGGCCGAAGCCCCATCCGCGTTGTGGGGCGGCATACTCTCGAGCGCAGGAATCTGCGAGTAGACGCCCGCTCCCACCGTGTCCATGACGTACTTGCCGACGAGCCCGCTCCCATTCGCGAGGCCATCGGGGAACGACGCGCTCTTCGAGTTGAGCAGAATACGCGCCGACTCGCACGCGCTCGCAGCCACTACAACGACGCGTGCACTCACGTGCTCATCGAGTCGCGTTTGTTTGTCGACGTAGTGCACCCCCGTCGCGCGGCCGGACGAATCGACGGTTACCTCACGAACCATCGCGTTGGTGACGATGTCGAGATTGCCCGTCGCCAGCGCCGGCGGGAGCAGCACCGTGGGCGACTGGAAATTCGCCTTGATCGAACATCCGCGACCACACGGTGTCGCGTAGAAGCATGCCGCACGGGAGCGCATCGAGTCAGCCGTGACCTGGGCCGCGCGCGGGTTGTTCGGCCATAGCGTACGCGCCAGACGGTCCGCGTCCTGGCGCTGCGTCATGATCGCGAGGTGCGCGGGAATCACCGGGATGTCGAGATCCCCACAGACCTTCTGCGTCAGCAACTCTTCCGCCCGAGGGGCCGGCGGTGGCTGCAGCACGCCAGGCGACGAATCGGGAGTATTCTCGAGACCTTCGTTGGAGCCGTACACGCCGATGAGCATCTCGGTCTTGTCGTAATACGGCTCGACATCCTCGTACGACATCGGCCAGTCGAACCCGAGCCCGTCGCGCGAGTACGGCTTGTAGTCGTAGGGGCCCATGCGGAGAGAGATGCGTCCCCAGTGATTCGTACGGCCGCCGAGCATGCGAGCGCGCCACCACATGAAGTCGGTTCCGTCCGCGCTGGAATACGGCTCGCCAGGGACGCGCCAGCCGCCGTCGACGGTCGCGTCGTAGAACCCGAAGGGCTTTTCCGGTGTGCCCGCCGCCCTCATGGGAGCGTCCATGGGAAGTTGGAACATCGGAGTCTCGGTGACCGGATCGTAGTCCCGCCCCGCTTCGAGCATCAGAACGCGCACGCCGGAACAGGCGAGCACATAAGCACACATGCCGCCCGCCGCGCCCGAGCCGACGATGATGACGTCGTATGGGTCCTGGACCTTCGTGCTCCTCACGCGCCCCTCCGTAGACCAACGAGGTGTCGGTAACTCCGCCGCACGGTCTCGACCGCGTCAGCGGGGTCATCGTGCTCCACATAGGCGTGTCGCAGGCCGTCCCGTTCTGCCCTCTCGAGGATCGGGGCGAAGTCGATCGTGCCGTCGCCCACATCGACCATGTCCCCACCCGCGGACCGGTCCTTCACGTGAACACTCCGAAAACGACCGGGATACCGATCGAGATAGTCGAGCGGATCCGCCCCGCCGTGCACCAGCCAGAAGATGTCCATCTGCCAATCCACGAGCGTGGGCTCCGTGCGCTCGAGCAGAAAGTCCATCGGGACCGTGCCATCGTCGAAACGCTGCAACTCGAAGTCATGATTGTGATATCCGAAGCGCAGGCCAACCTGCGACGCAGCCTCTCCTCCTCGGTTGAAATCGTCGGCGACCCGGCGCAGCCCTTCGGCGGTTCGATCTGCGCCGCCGAGCCAGGGAACGACCACCTGACTTTGCCCCAGTTCCAGGGCCTCATCCAGCGAGCGACCCCAGTCGCCACGAACCGCATCGATATCGTGGTGACTCGACGTCGCGCTGAGCCCCACGTCGTCGAGCCTGGACCGCATGTCGCGTGCGGATAGTCCGTAGAGGCCCGCCAGCTCGACCTCGCTGTACCCGATATCCGCAATGGTTGCGAGCGTGCCCTCGACGTCCTCGGCCAAGAGCGACCGCAACGTGTACAGCTGTACGCCCCATCGATCGAGTCTCGGCGAAGCCTCCTCACCCGGCCGTCCACTGACCGCACCCGGGTCGACTCGTTCGTCGCGGAGCACACGGTGTCCGACGATCATCGCCGCCGGGACCGCACCCAAAAACAGGCGTCGGTCCATCAGCGGATCTCCCGAATCTTCACGTTGCGGTACCACACGGGGTCACCGTGGTCCTGCAGACCGATGTGTCCGCGAGCTGCCCGGCCGTAGGCTGGCCACTCCACGAATTTGCTGTTCGCAACGAGCTCTTCCCACTCCGGGCTACCGAGCGTGTACTCCACCGTTCGCGTCCCGTTGAGCCAATGCTCCACGTGGTTTCCTTCGACCACGATCCGCGCGTGGTTCCACTCCCCAGCAGGCCGTACGACGCCACGAGGCGCCGCGTGGAGCCCGTAGTTCGCGCCCGCACTCGTGAGCGGGTTCTGACCGTCTCGATGGCCCTCGTCGTCGAGCACCTGCATCTCGGGCGCACTGTGGTAGACCCACTCCTCGCCCAGGGCCGCGCGGTAGAGAATTCCGCTGTTACCGGCCTCTTCGACGCGCCACTCCACGATGAGTTCGAAGTCCGCGAAGTCCCGATCCGTTACGATGTCACCACCCTCCGAGACCCGGACGAGCGATCCGTCCTGGGCCGCCCACCCCTGAGGGGAGCCGGCTTCGCGATAGGGGCGCCACCCTTCGAGTGATCGGCCGTCGAAGAGGAGTTCCCACCCCGCGGCTCGCTCCTCGGAGGTCAACGTGTTGTGGCTCTGTCCCTGGGCTGCAGCACAGCCGGCCGTCACCAGGACGACCGAGACCAGAAACGATCGCGCCCTCCCGCGCAGACACCTCACAGGGACCACCCCTCACGGTATTCACGGGTGAGGAACTCGTTTGCCTTCTCTGAATTCGTGACGCGCATGTTCGACGCATCGTACTCGATCTTGAAACCCTGTCCCGCCCGAAGCGCCACGAGTCCCAGCAGCATCACCTCAGTGAGCGGAGCGGCATAAGAGAAGGGGCTGGTCGCCTGCCCGATGCCCTTGCACGCGTTGGCCCAGTTCATCTCGTGGCTCTCTTCGATGCGGGCGTAGCTCTGTGGGACCGTCGCGGCCTCCTCTCTCAGCTCCTCCGGGAACAGCTGCGGGTTCTCGCCGTAGGTCTCGTGCATGAGAAGGCCGCGCTCACCCACGAAGATCACGCCTCCGCCCCGCTCGAGTGCTACGTCCGCCGGCAGAAGATCGGGACGACGCGGCATGAGCCCACCGTCATACCAGTGCAACGCGACCGGGGGCATCAGCCCCCGGCGTGGAAACTCGTAGTGCACCTTGGTCGCCATCGGGTACGACACCGGATCGTCGCTCGATCCACCCCAAGGCGTCGACGTCGTCTCGACCGTCGTCGGGTAGCCGAGTCCGAGAGCCCAGTACGGATGATCGATGAGGTGCGCGCCCATATCACCGAGCGCTCCGACTCCGAAATCGACCCAACCCCGCCAATGAAACGGATGATAGATGGGGTGATACGGTACGTCCCGTGCGCACGGACCCAGGTAGAGATCCCAGTCGAGATGCTCCGGCACCGAAAAGTCGGCGTACAACCCAGAGGCCTGCGCTGCCGCGACGGACCCAGGCCACCACGACCGGTCCGAAGAGAGTGGATCGAAGTCGGTCTCCATCGGCTCAGGCCGCAACAGACCCTGTGCCCAGATGGGGCGATTCGTCCACACATGCACTTCGCGGACGTTGCCGATCACACCGGCCTGGATCCACTCATTGATGAGGCGAGCCTCGTCCGAGGAGTGGCCCTGATTACCCATCTGGGTCACGACCCCGGTCGTCTCGGCGAGCCCCTGAAGGACTCTCGCCTCGTGTACCGACCAGGTGAGCGGCTTCTGAACGTAGACGTGCTTGCCTGCTTTCATCGCCGCGGCAGCCATCACCGCGTGCGTGTGGTCCGGCGTAGCAATCAGGATGGCATCGATATCACTCTGCTGATCGAGCATCTCGTCGAAACGAGTGTATTTCACCGCCTGTTGGTACTGCTCCGACCAGCGAACCCCCTCCTCTCGCGGATTCCCGTCACCGTCGGTCATGCGTTCGAGAACCTTGTCGGCCACGAGTCGATGATCGAGATCGCAGACCGCCACGATGTTCTCCGCTCCAAGCTTCTGAGCGTTCTCCGTGCCCATCCCACCCGCGCCGACGATCGCGACGTTGAGGGTATCACTCGGAGCCTGGTATCCCCGGCCACCGAGTACGTGCCGAGGCACGATCATGCCCCCGAGGGCCATCCTGGAAGAAGTCGAGACGAAGTCCCGACGCGAAAGGTCATCCGGCACGGCGATCATCCTTGTTCACGTGTGATCGCAACAAACTAGGGTCACCCGCCGGTTTCGCTACGCGTCTACAGGCTGGCCCCCGTCGGGGGACGGTTCAGCGGCCCTCCGCCTCCGAGACCATCTGAGCCATTCGTGGCCTTAACCGGATCGGCAGGTGCCGCAGGTGCGCTTCGAAAAGCCGCCGAGGAGTCAGCTCGCGATCGATGATCTGCGCGATCTCCTCTTCCTTTTTCCAGATGAACTCGAGAGCCCTGACTTCGAGGTCCAGCATGCGCTTCTCGACGGTCTCGTTCAGGGCGATCTCGAGACCGATCGTTCCCGTGGCCCCCATCTTCCAGAGCGACGAACGCTGATCCGTAACGCCCAAAGCGAACTCGCCGGCCGAGCCGGCGGCCTCGATGGCCTTGGCAGCATCCGTAATCCGCCGTTCGCTCGCGCCCCCGATGTTCTGATACGCCAGGAGCCTCCTCAGAACGTTCTCGGCCACATCGCCGTGGAGCTCGTACACCTTTTCGGGCGTCCACGGGTCGCAGCGTTGGCACGGCACCCCTACTCCCAGGCGGCCATCGGGTCCCTGGATGGGATAGACCCACCATCCCAGGTCGTAGCGGAGGGCGCGCAGCGAACTCTTGCAATGCGGACAGGTCTCGCGTCCGTGCCAGGCTGCCCAGCCGAATCGGCGCCACCGCAAAACGTCCGCAACAGGTGTGTCTTCCCAGTCGATCGCGACATCGCCATCGGTGAACCCGATCAAGTCTCCGAGGTATTGCAGCGCCCCGAACGTATAGGCCGTGACCTTCGACCGTTTGCTCTCGTAGGAGTCCTTCCTCCGCCGGAGCTCCTTCCCGTATCGCCACCACGCCTGTTCGACGAGCCCGGCTTCCCCGACCCGAATCAGGGTGAGGGGGCCTGCTTGCATGAGCGCCACGTTCGCGGTGTAGCCCAGAGGGCGCGCGTGGTCGCGGGCGAGGCGTTCGAGTTCGTAGAGCGCGGCCTCACGTTCTTCCACCGGTGCGAGGTTCCAGCGGTGGCAACTCTCACAAACCGCCCACAATCTGCCCTGAGCGGGGTCGTACGCGATCTTCTTGCCGCGAGGCATGTGCCCGAGCTGGCCATTCTCCGCGAACGGCCTATGGCAAAAGAGGCAGCGTGTGAACATCAGCCCTCGCCGGGTCGCTGGCGTCGTCATCATCGTCATCCCATCCCATCCCGTGTCCTTCACCCAGCGCGACCGCGCGCGGCGGAAGGCCACGCATGGAAGGCGCCTGCCCCTAAAAGTAACCAGGCCTCGGACCTGGGCGACAGGTTCCGGCCCGTCAGACCCCTTCGGGCACCGCCGCGATGCACTCGATTTCCACCAGCGCGCCCAGCGCCAGTCCGCTCGCAGCCAGTGCGGACCGCGCCGGCGGATCGGACGGGAAGTACTCGAGATACACCGAGTTCATGGCGGCGTAATCGTCGATGTCCGCGAGAAAGACGGTGCACTTGATGAGGTCCTGAAGCGTCGCATCGGCCGCGGCCAGGACGGCGATGATGTTCTCCATCGTCTGGCGCGTCTCGGCTTCGATGCCGCCCTCCACGAGCTGCGGAGGTGAAACGCCCGGCACGGCACCCAGTGCGCCCGACAGGAAGATGAAGTCACCGCTGCGCACCGCAGACGAGAAGACCGGCAGGCGGGCTACGCCCTCCGGCTGGATGATTTGACGACGTGTAGACTCCTCCACAGGCACCCCCCGGTCGGTTCGCTCCTCGATTGTGCACCCACCCGCGATCACTACGACTGCAATCGTCATCGCCCGGATCGACGGACCTCGTGGCACCCCCAACTCAGTTGCCCGCCCTGTAGAGGATCTCTCCGCCGACGATAGTGATGTCGACCAGGGTCCCCGGCAGTTCGGAGTCTGGAACGGTCATGATGTCACGGTCGAGTACCGCGATGTCCGCGAGCTTCCCGACGGTGATCGACCCCTTGATATCTTCCTCGAACGCCGCATAGGCGTTGTGGATGGTGTAGCTCTGCAGGGCCTCCATCCGCGTCATCTTCTGACCTGGGAAGAAGGGGTTGCCGTCCTTGTCCTGCCGGATGACCGACGAGGAAAGCGATGCGATCGGGGAGATGTCTTCCACGGGCACGTCCGTCCCGTTCGCAATGACTACGCCAGCGTCGATGAGGGACCGCCACAGGTAGGCTCCGCTCTCCGCGCGCTCCGCACCGAGTCGGGCGTAGACCCACGGAGCGTCGGAGGTCGCGTGGATGCCCTGCATGGCCGCGATGACCCCCAGGTCCGCGAACCGCTGGACGTCGTCCGGATGCATGTGCTGGGCGTGCTCGATGCGCCAACGAAGGCCCGCGCCGTCCGCTCGATCCTCGAAGGTACGCTCGTAGATGTCGAGCACGACCCGGTTGGCGCGGTCTCCAATAGCATGTGTGTTGAGCTGGAAGTCATGCTCGGCGGCGATCCTGGCGGTCTCTTCGATGTCGTCCGGGGCTTCCACGGTCAGACCTATGCTGCTCGGCATGTCCTCGTAAGGCTCGAGCAGCCAGGCGCCATGCGAGCCGAGCGCCCCGTCGATCTGACGCTTGATCGCTCGGACGGTGAGTCGGTTATCGCCGTAGCCCACCATTCGGTAGTCATCGAGGTTCGCCGCGAGCGATTCGTTCGACGAGCGAACCATGACGTAGAGACGGATCGGGAGGCGGCCTTCATCAGCCAACCTCTTCAGGCCATCGATCGTCCCGAAGCCCGTCCCCGCGTCGTGGAAGGTGGTGACGCCCTTCGAGAGCGCTTCCTGAGCTGCGAGCTGCACCTGCCGATCGAACTCCGCCCAGCGCTCGTCCTCCGAGCGCGTCGCCTTGCTGGCCGACATCACGGAGGCCACGAGGCCGTCCGCGTTTTCGCGGAGCAGGCCCGTCGCATTGCCCGCCACGTCCCGCACGATCGTGCCGCCTGCGGGGTCGGCCGTCGCGCGGTCGATACCGGCGAGTTGCAGGGCGCGCCCGTTCGCGAACGCCGCATGCCCGCTCGCGTGCGTGAGGATGACGGGATTATCGGGTGATACCGCGCTGAGAGTCGCGTGCACCGGCACACCGTCCACGGTCCCAGGGCCGGTAGCGGGCTCGGCCCATTTCTCCTGATGCCAGCCGCGACCCGCGATCCACTCACCCGGCTCGGCCTCGGCCACTGCCCCGGCAACCATGTCGACCATGTCTTGGAAACTCTGGGTCTGGGTGAGGTCGAGGATCATCTTGGCCTGGCCGAGACCGACGTAATGCCCGTGCCCTTCAATGAAGCCCGGCACAGCGGTACGCCCTTCGAGGTCGACGACCTCCGTCGACGATCCGACGAAGTCCTGGATATCTGCGCTCGTACCGACCGCGATGATCCGATCTCCACGGATCGCTACGGCCTCGGCTTCCGGCATCGCGTCGTCGACCGTGACGACCTTCCCGTTCGTCAAGACGAGGTCCGCAGCATCCGGATTGTCCCCAGAACATGCCGACACCCCCAACACCAGAGCGCCGAGAAGCGCGAACCGCTGACCACAGATTCCCATGACCCACATTCTCCGTCGAAGCACGTTGTTTCGAGACCGGGAAAGGTCGCCCGCCCATCTCGCCAACGCCATGCCGAAGGCCGATCGACGGCACCCGCCGGCCCGTGCGACGCGACGGGGATCGCCCCACCCCTCGGGGTCCCCTATTCTGACGACATCACTCGCAAGAGACGGACTATGGACCGACGCCACTTCACACGTATGACCGCCCTCGGCGCCGCCGGTGCCTGGCTCGGAGGACCACCGACCAGGGGCATTCGGGTGCTACAGAACCTCGTCGTCGACGACGACCGGCTCGCAGCCCGCATGCGCACACTCGCCACCTTCGGTGCGAACGACGCGGGCGGCATCGATCGGGTCGCGTTCGGAGACGCCAACATCGCCGCACGTGATTGGGTCGCCGGCCTGCTGGCCGACGCGGGCTTCCGCACACGGACCGACGTGGCAGGAAACCTGATCGGAAGGAAGGCCGGGTCCGACCCG
>JBDGVT010000099.1:0-22393 GCA_039585495.1 Gemmatimonadota bacterium
GAAGCGATGGACCTAGGCGCCCTCGCGCCCGATCTGGAGCCGGAGCCCGAAGCAATGGACCTCGGTGCCCTCGCGCCCGACCCGGAGCCCGAGGTTGAGGCCATGGACCTCGGCGCCCTCGCGCCCGACCCGGAGCCCGAGCCCGAAGCGATGGACCTCGGCGCCCTGGCCCCTGACCCGGAGCCCGAGGTTGAAGCAATGGACCTAGGCGCCCTCGCGCCCGATCCGGAGCCGGAGCCCGAAGCGATGGACCTCGGTGCCCTCGCGCCGGACCCGGAGCCCGAGGTTGAGGCAATGGACCTCGGTGCCCTCGCGCCCGACCCGGAGCCCGAGGTTGAAGCAATGGACCTCGGTGCCCTCGCGCCGGACCCGGAGCCCGAGGTTGAAGCAATGGACCTAGGCGCCCTCGCGCCGGACGAAGCACTCGATCTCTCGGAGTTGGCACCCGAAGTGGCGCAGGAGGAGGACCCGGAGATGGATACGAACGAGCCGATCTACACGCGAACGCTCGCGGAGCTCTACGTGAAGCAGGGCTTCCTGGACCAGGCGCTCGACGTTTTCCGCAACCTCCTCGAAGTGGAACCGGGAGCCGCCGACATCGAGGCCCGAATCGCGGAACTCGAGGGTCGGCCGTCGATTACACCTCCGAACGAGGCCCCGGATTCGGGCCCGGATCCAACCGGCGCCGACGAGGAGGTCGAGAGACTCGCACGCGACCTCGCTGAGGGTGGCCACGACGTTCACGATGTGGATACTCCGTTCGCCTGGACCGAGGAGGAGGCTCCGGCTTCCCCTGACTCTGCGGCCGACGGCGGCGATGTCGGGAGCTACTTCGACAACTTGCTCGCGTGGAAGAAGGGCGAGGGTTCGTGAGAGTCGCGGTCATCCATGGCCCGAACCTCCGCCTGCTCGGGCGGAGGGAGCCCGAGGTCTACGGGACCGAGACGCTCGAAGACGTGAACGGCACCCTCGACCAGTTGGCGGCCGAGTTGGGTGTCGACCTCGAGACGTTTCAGTCCAACCACGAAGGCGAACTCCTCGATTTCATCGAGGAGGCCTCGGCTCGCGTAGAGGGGTTCCTGATCAATCCGGGCGCGTTCACCCACACGTCGATCGCCCTCAGGGACGCGCTCGTCGGAGTGGACCGTCCGTTCGTCGAGGTGCATCTGTCGAACACCGCCGGCCGGGAACGATTTCGGCGCCGTTCGTTCCTCTCAGGCATCGCCTCGGGTGTGGTTTATGGCTTCGGCGTGCAGAGCTACCTTTTAGGGCTTCGGGGCTTGGTGGCCCGACTCGGCGGGTAGCTGCCGACCGCGAACCAGAACTTCAAGCGAGATACCGGATGGCCAGTACGGCGGATTTCCGCAACGGGATGGTGATCGAGATCGACGGCGGTCTCTGGGCCATCTCATATTTCCAGCACGTGAAGCCGGGCAAGGGTGGGGCCTTTGTTCGCACGAAGCTGAAGAACGTCCTGACCGGCTCCGTCGTCGACAAGACGTACCGGGCCGGCGAGAAGGTCAACGACGTCCGTCTCGAGAGGCGTCCGGTGAACTACAGCTACACCGACGGCGATCTCTATTACTTCATGGACGCCAACACGTTTGACATGATCCCGATCGCCGGGGGGCTGCTCGGCGAAGCACAGCTGCAGTTCCTCAAGGAGAACATGGCGTGCGAGGGACTCGTTCATGACGACAAGGTCATCAGCGTCGAGCTTCCCCAGTTCGTCGAGTTGGAAGTGACCCAGACCGATCCGGGACACAAGGGCGACACGGCCCAGGGCGCGACGAAGCCTGCGACGCTCGAAACGGGTGCCGTGATCAACGTGCCGCTCTTCGTGGAAGAGGGGGATGTCCTGAAGATCGACCGAAAAGAGGAAAAATACCTTTCTCGGGTGAACGTATGATCGACCTCGATTTTCTCGAGCGCCTTATCAAGGCTCTCGACGACAGCAGTGTCGACTCCCTCGAGATCGAGAGAGGTGGGACGCGCATCCGGCTTGCGAAGACTCCGCCGGTGTCGGCGGCTCCGGTCGCGATGGCCGCGCCGGTCGCCGCTGCGGCGATCCCCGCGGCTGCGCCTCAGCCCGCTTCAGCGCCCGACGCTTCGGGTGGGTCCCCGGATCCAACGCCGGTCTCGAGCAACCTGCTCGACGTCACCTCACCGATGGTCGGGACGTTCTACCGATCGCCCGCACCCGACGCCCCTTCGTACGTCGAAATCGGCGCGAAGGTCTCTCCGGGTGATACGCTGTGCATCATCGAAGCCATGAAGCTCATGAACGAGCTCGAGTGCGAGATCAGCGGGACGATCGCGGAGATCTGCATCGAGGACGCCCAACCGGTCGAATTCGGTCAGGTGCTCTTCCGGGTCGATCCGAGCTGATTCGCGTCACGTAGATGACATCGGCCCTCCGGGCCTGAAAATGGATCGCCGATTTCGCTTGAGTGGCGGGTCGCTGCGATCCAGGAGATAAACACTTGTTTAAGAAGGTCCTGATCGCCAACCGCGGAGAGATTGCGCTCCGCATCATCCGGGCGTGCCACGAGCTCGGTGTGCAGACGGTCGCCGTGTATTCAGAGGCGGATCGGGAGTCCCTGCACGTCCGGTTCGCAGACGAGGACGTCTGCATCGGCAAGGCACCGGCTGCCGACAGCTACCTGAACATTCCGAGGATCATCGCCGCCGCCGAAGTGACCGGCGCAGAGGCCATTCATCCCGGGTACGGCTTCCTCGCGGAGAACGCCGAGTTCAGTGAAATCTGCGCCCGCTCCGACATCACCTTCATCGGTCCGACACCCCATCAGATCCGCTCGATGGGGGACAAGGCGACGGCCCGAGCGACGATGATGGAGGTCGGCGTTCCGACCGTCCCCGGGTCGGAGGGGATCGTCCCTACGGTCCTGGAGGCCATGCCGATCGCGAAGTCGATGGGCTTCCCGATCATGATCAAGGCGTCCGCGGGCGGCGGGGGCAAGGGCATGCGAGTCGCGGCTGATGAGGGAGAATTCCCGAAGCTGTTCGCCGCTGCTCAGAACGAGGCACGTGCTGCTTTCGGCAACCCGGACGTCTACCTCGAACGGTGCATCCTCAAGCCGAGGCACGTGGAGATCCAGGTGTTCGGCGATGCCCACGGTAGGGTGGTGCACCTCGGGGAACGCGACTGCTCGATCCAACGGCGCCATCAGAAACTCGTGGAAGAGGCTCCATCGCCCGCTGTGACTCCCAAGCTTCGTGAGGAGATGGGTGATGCCGCCGTGTTGGCGGCGAAGGCCATCGACTACGTCGGAGCCGGCACCGTCGAGTTTCTCCTGGACCAGGATGGGTCCTTCTACTTCATGGAAATGAACACGAGGATCCAGGTCGAGCACCCCGTCACGGAGGTGACCACCGGCATCGATCTCCTGAAAGAGCAGATTCGTGTCGCCGCCGGTGAGCCGCTGCTCGTGCCTGATCACATCGAGCACCGGGTCCACGCCATCGAGTTCCGTATCAACGCCGAGGACCCGGATCGCAATTTCGCTCCAGGTCCGGGCACGATCACGACGTTCCACCCGCCGGGAGGGCCAGGAGTTCGCCTCGATACGCACATCTACACGGGTTATACGGTGCCACCCCACTACGATTCCCTGCTTGGCAAGCTCATCGTCAGCGGCAATACACGTGAGGAGGCGATCGTTCGGGCACGACATGTGCTTGACCACACCATCATCGAGGGAATCCCCACGACGATTCCCTTCCTCCGTCGAATCGTAGACGACGCGGCGTTCGTACGTGGTGATGTGGATACGGGCTTTGTGGCCCGGATGATGGCGGAGGATGCGGAGAACGAATGAGGATCCATACGTATTTCACCCTTCCCGAGGTCGAATCGGCGGAGCTCGTCGAGGCCACCGTCGTGGTGATCGACGTCTTGAGGGCGACGACGACGATCATCGAGGCGCTCGCGAACGGTGCTCGGGCGATCTACCCGACAGATTCGACGGAGGAGGCGGTTCGCCTGGCCGCCTCGCTCGGGCGCGAGGACACGCTGCTTTGTGGCGAGCGCAAGGGACTCAAGATCGAGGGGTTCGATCTCGGGAACTCTCCGCACGAGTTCACCGTGGAGGCAGTCCTCGACAAGAAGGTGGTGATGAGCACGACGAACGGGACGAAGGCGCTCGGCGTCGTGCAGGAGGGAGCCCGCATCCTGGTGTGCGCGTTCACGAACCTCACCGCCGTAGCCAGGGCGGTGGCCAACGATGAGCATCTGGTTCTGATCTGCGCGGGTCGAGAGGACCGTTTCTCGCTCGACGACGCCCTCTGCGCGGGACACCTCATCCAGAGCATCATGGATGACCGAGATGAGGAGCCGGAGTTGAACGACGCCTCTCGGGCCTCCCGGGCGCTCGCTTCAGCCCGTAAGCCGACGCGACGGTTCCTCAGCATGACGGCCGGCGGTGCCGCGGTCATCGAGATCGGGCTCGAGGACGATATTCAGATCTGTGCGGACGTCGATCGGCACGACATCGTCGTGGCCATGGTCGACCAGGCGATAACCCGGGTCGGAGAGTGACACCCACGAGATGCTGACTCAGGAGCAGCGACGCGAGATCATGGCGGTCGGCATGCTGGCCATCGCCCTCTTCTTTCTGCTCTCCCTGTTGCCGGTAACGATCTTCGGCGCACGTGGGATCGAGTGGTTCCCCAACGGCAACATGTTCGGTCTGGTCGGCGGCACGATCCGCGGACTGCTGGTCGCATCCGTGGGTGGCTCCGCGGCGCTCGTCCCCCTCCTGCTGGGCATCGGTGGCCTACGCGCGGGGGACTGGCTCTCGAAGGAGCGTTCGCTCCGGTTCGCACTCCTCGCGAGTGGGATGCTCGTGATACTCCCGGTCGGCATCTCCGTCCTCACAGGAGTGCCCGAGGCGGCCGGGTGGATCGGCGCGACGCTAGGAGAGCCCCTGGTGGACCTGGTGGGTGGATTCGGAGCCCTCCTCGTCGCGGGGGTCGCGTTCGTTGCTCTGAGCGTCGCCACGCTTGGTTGGAATCCGCTCCGCTCCGTGGGTGCGAGTGATGGTCGGCGGTGATGTGGCGGGGCGAACGGCTCGCGTGCTTGCCGACAAGGGCAAGGAACTCGCCGAAGCCCGCGCTCAAGCGGCGGCGGAGCGTGAGGAACGCCAGGTCGTCGAAGAGATGGCTGCTCCCATCGAGGGTCTCGAACCGGAGTGGCTCGGGACCGACGACGACGAGGACGTCGACGAAGAGGTGGACGAGGACCAAGAGGACCCCGTCGAGGAAGAGCCGGTACCGGAGGAGGAAGACGACGAGCCTGAGGTCGATGATGGAGTGGATGACGACGGGCTCGTCGATCCCAATCCCGATACGGAAATGGAACACGAGGTCCCGCCGGTCGATCTGCTCAGTGCTCCCGAATCGCAGGATCGAACGAGCATGGAGCGCCAGCTGGAGGAACTCGGCAAGATCCTGGTGGAGAAGCTCCGCACCTTCAACGTCGAGAGCGAACTCGGCGGCCGCACCACTGGGCCGGTCGTCACACAATTCGAGGTGATTCCCGCACCCGGCGTGAAGGTCAATCGGATCGCAAACCTCGACGCTGACCTGGCACTCGCGATGAAGGCCAAGACGATCCGGATCGTGGCTCCGATTCCGGGGAAGGGGGCGGTAGGGGTCGAGATCCCGAATCCCCATCCGGAGATCGTGAACCTCCGAGAGATCCTGGAGACGCCCGCCTTCCGCAAGGCGAAGGGAGAGCTGCCGCTCGCACTCGGCAAGGATCTGAACGGCCGCCCTTATGTCTCTGCGCTCGAAAAGATGCCGCACGTGCTGATCGCGGGGGCGACGGGAGCCGGAAAATCGGTCTGCCTGAACACGATCGTGACCAGCCTCGTGTATCGCCATACGCCCGAGACGCTAAGGCTCCTCATGATCGACCCGAAGATGGTCGAGCTTTCGGTGTACTCCAGGCTGCCGCATCTGAGGCACAACGTCGTCACCGACCCCCGTGACGCTGCCGGTGTATTGAAATGGGCTGTCCTGGAGATGGAACGGCGCTATACGCTGCTCAAGGCCAACTACGTCCGCTCCCTCCAGGAATTCAACCAGAAGGTCCGTGGCGGTCAGGTGCTGAAGCGTAGCGAGCCGAGGGGCCCGGAGGGGGACGAGAACCGGTGGATCTACTCAGAGGGTGTCATGCCGTACATCGTCATCGTGGTCGACGAGTTGGCCGACCTTATGATGACGGTCCAGTCCGAGGTAGAGAAACCGCTCACCCAGCTGGCCCAGAAGGCACGCGCGATCGGAATCCACCTGATCGTGGCTACCCAACGCCCCTCGGTGAACGTGATCACGGGGCTCATCAAGGCCAACTTCCCGACCCGGATCGCGTTTCGCGTCGCCTCGAAGACGGACTCCCGGACGATCCTGGATCAGAACGGAGCCGATGCGCTGCTCGGCAACGGAGACATGCTCTTCTTGCCGCCGGGCGGGAGCAACCCGGTACGGATTCAGGGGGCGTACCTGCCCACCAAGGACACCGAACGGCTGATGGGCTGGTACATAGAGTTGCTGGAGCGGCATTCCGAGGGAGAGGAGTCGGAGGCTACCGAGCCCGGTTCGGAGACCGACATCCTGGAGGAGTTGAGAGGTCAGGAGCTCGATGCCGCCGCCGCGGCCGTCGAGGAGATCGCAGGAGATTGGGACGAGCTCTTCCGCGCGGCGGCCGAGGTTTGCGTCCAAAACGGGGGTGGATCTACGTCGCTCCTCCAGCGCCGGTTGAGCATCGGTTATGGCCGGGCGGCGCGCATCGTCGATCAGCTCTTCGACGCCGGGGTCCTCGGACCCTCGGACGGGTCGAAGGGGCGGGAGGTGCTCGTGTCGATGGACGAGTTGGACGGGATCTGTGGGCCGGGGTGACGCCATGAGCAAGCTCCTGTCTCCCCTGGTTCTGATCGCGCTCCTGACGCCGTCCGATGTCGCGACCCAGGAACAGGGCCTCGGCGTGCTACACGAAGCCAGCGCGCGCTACGAGGCCATTTCGACGCTCTGCGCCGACTTCACGCAACGGCTGTCGGTGCCGCTGCTCGGGACCGAGCGTACGGGGACCGGGCGGCTGTGCCAGGGCAGACCGAATCTGTTCGCGATGCGTTTTACCGATCCGGCCGGGGATCTGGTTGTGGTGGATGGTGCGTTTGCCTGGGTCTACTTCCCCAGCAACGATGCGCGGACGGTCCTGAAGACCTCGGCCGAGAACAGCGCTGGCGGTCGGGATTTCCATCGTGAGTTCCTGGAGGACCCCGAGTCGAAGTACGACGTCCTCTACGAGGCCATGGAGGAAATAGAGGGGCGGCAGACACACCGACTTCGCATGACGCCCCTGCGGCCGGCCACCTACCGATCGGCCGTCGTGTGGATCGATGACGGCGACCCGGTGCTTCGGCAACTCCGTCTGGAAGAGGAGAATGGAAGCGTGCGCACGATCACGCTGTCCGAGGTGGGCTTCGATGTCGACCCCGGGTCCGACTGGTTCATCTTCACGCCGCCGGAGGGTGCGCTGGTGATGGTCCGATGAGCGTCCGGTTCTTCCGATGACCCGCACGCGAGACCTCCCGGTCTTTCCCATCTCACCCGACCCGGTCAGACCCGGCGTCTCATCGGATGTGGCCGCGGTCCATCTCGAGATCGATGCCATGGGCGACGAGACGGGCCCCCGCATTGCACTTGTGACGCTCGGTTGTGACAAGAACACGGTGGACTCGGAACGCATGATGGCTGCGCTCGTCGGCCACGGAGCGCATGTCTCCTCCGCGGTCGAAGGAGCTGACGTGGTCATCGTCAACACATGCGGCTTCATCCAGTCGGCCAAGGAGCAGTCGATCGAGACGATGCTCGAGGCGTGCGAGATGAAGGAGGAGGGTTCCCTCAAAGCCGTCGTTGCGGTCGGGTGCCTGGTGCAGCGTCACGGGGCCGAGCTAGAGGCCGAAATCCCTGAAGTGGATCTGTTCCTGGGGCTCTCCGAGTTGTCGACGCTGGTCCCCGAGCTCCGGAGCCGGGGCCTGCTTCCCGAGCCCGACGAGTTCGTGCCGCTCATGGAACGACCGCTCCGGATACTTTCGACCGAGACGCCGCACACGTCCTACCTGAAGATCAGCGAAGGCTGCGACCACACCTGCGCATTCTGCGCGATCCCGCTCATGCGTGGCCTGCACCGCTCGCAGCCGGTCGAGGAGCTGGTCCGAGAGGCGGCCGGTCTCGAAGCGGCCGGTGTCCGGGAGATCAACATCGTATCGCAGGACACGACCTGGTATGGACGTGACGTGCGCCGTCACGATCGCGAGGCACCCCTTCTGCCAGAACTTCTTCGCGCCCTTCTCGACGGTACCGATGTTCCGTGGTATCGCCTTTTCTACATGTATCCGTCCGGGATCACCCGCGAACTCGTCGATCTGATTGCCGGTGCGGAGCGCATCGTGCCGTATCTGGACATGCCGATCCAGCATGGAAGCGATCGGATCCTGGAGCTGATGCGCAGACCCGAGCGCAGTGCGACCATTCGCGAGCGCGCCGGCTGGCTCCGAGAGGCCGTGCCCGGTCTGACCCTGCGCACCACGGTCATCGTAGGGTTCCCGGGAGAGACCGACGATGATTTCCGGAAGATGCTGGACCTTCTGGATGAAGTTCGCTTCGAGCGCGTCGGTGCGTTCGGGTATTCCGTCGAGGTGGGGACTCGAGCTGCCGACCTGCCCGACCGCGTTCCGGACGACCTGATCGCGGATAGATTGGAAGAGGTCATGGAGCTGCAACGTGGCATTTCACTCGACCGAAACCTCGAGATGATCGGGACCACCACCACCGTGCTGGTCGATCAGATCGTCGACGGAGATGCGGACTTCGCCGCCGTCGGACGAACGGTCGGGCAGGCGATGGACGTGGACGGAGTGACCCATCTGATCGCGTCGGGTTCTCTGGCACCCGGCGACATGGTACAAGCGAAGATTGTGGACGGCCTGGACTACGACCTCGTCGCCGAGATCGTGCTCCATGACTGACATCGATAGAACCTGAGATAGAGGAGCGGTGATGTCGCGTGTGCGGAGTTGGATCGGAGTGGGTCTCTTCGCGGCGATCGCAGTGCCGGTTGGATCCGCCGCCCAGCAGGACATTGCCGACATCGATTACGCACACCTCTCGTTCCGCGGGATCGGATTCGACGTGGGGTACCTGTGGCCCAACAAGGTCGAACCTACGGAGAGCTACTCTGTGCGCTTCGACCTCGGGTACGCCGGCCCGGGCCTCCGGATCGTGCCCACACTGTCGTACTGGAGTTCACGGCTGAACGACGGTGAGATCACCGACTTCGAAACGCGGGTTGCCGACCTCGTGGCGGATCAGACCGGTGGTCCTCCGCCCGATCTCGACCTCGGGACCATCGAGTATTCGGACTTCTCGATCGGAATCGACGGGCACGTGGTCTGGGAACTCCCGCTCGATCTGCTCACCTATGGAGGGCTGGGGCTGACGGCTCACCTCATCAATGCCGACGGCGTTGCCATCAACGGGACCTTCGTCGAGGACTTTATCGATTCGCTCGAACCCGGCTTCAACCTCCATCTGGGCACGGAGTATCCGATCACGAATCAAATGCGCCTGTATGCAGTGGGCCGCTACGAGGTGATGCCGGACCTGCAGTTCTTCCAGATCCGAGGAGGGTGGCAGTTCATGATCGGCCCCAACGCCCCGGGTGAGGGACGCGGCAATGACTGAGGATCGCGACCCCATCCGACTCGGGATCGTCGGGACCGGTGCGATCAGTCAGGTCGTGCACGTCCCCATTTTCGCCGAGCGACACGACGTAGATCTCGTCGCCCTCGCCGATACGGACGTCCACAAGGCGGAGACACTGTCTCGACGGTTCTCAGCGCCTCTGGTCATGGATCCGTCCGACCTGATCGTGTTCGACGAACTGGATGCCGTGGTCATCTGCACGCCGAATGACGTCCACGAGCAGATGGCGATCGACGCGCTAGAGGCCGGGAAGCACGTCTTCGTGGAGCGACCCTTGGCGGTCACGGCGGAGGGCGCTGCCCGCGTCATCCAGGCCGCGGAGAGGTCCGGGAAGGTTCTGTCGGTCGGCATGCCCCACCGTTTCCGGCCCGAGGTCGTCGCACTTCGGAGTTTCGTCGCCGGAGCCGAGTTGGGCGACCTCTTCGCAGTTCGCGGGAGCTGGCTCACCCGTTCGATCGCGGCGATGCGGTCCTCGTGGCGAGGTAATCATGCCGTCGCGGGCGGTGGGGCTTTGATGGACCTTGGCGTGCCCGCGCTCGACTTATGCCTCTGGGTGATCGGCTACCCCGAGGTGAAGCGCCTCCTCTGCATCCTCGGGCCGAGCGAGCAGGGGGTCGAGAGCGCCGCCACCCTCATGCTCGAGACGACGGACGGGGTGGCCCTCACGCTCGAGGTCAGCAACCGCTTCTTCTCTGGTGAGGACCGCTTCTACGTCAGGGTAATGGGGTCCGAGGGCTCCGGTCTGGTGCCACCCTTCGAGGTCTTCAAGCAACTCGGTGGGCGCCCGATGGAGGTGACGCCGCGCCAACCGAAGCCGCGCGGTGGCGAGAATCCCTACACGAACGCGTACCGCAGACTCCTGGACGACTTCGTTCGGCGTGTGTCGGGGCTCAACGAGGTCGCGCTCCCGCGTGAGCAGGAGCAGCTCATGTCGCTCGTAGAGGCCGCATACGCGTCCGCGCGGACTGGTCGGGAGATCGAACTATAGGTTCTGCGGCCGTCTCGGCCCTTCGGGACCGTGCGGCCGCGCTTCGGACCGCGTGGTGGCCGCGTCGCGGCGAGCGCCTGATTCCGGCGGTTTCGGCGGTCCTGCTCGCGCTGTCGTATCCGCCGCTCCATCCCCTCCTGCTTCCGTTCGTGGGGCTCGTCCCGTTTGCGCTCTGGGTCCACGCGCTTCCGTCTGACCGATCCGGCAGGGCGGTGGCCCGAAGAGGGGCTGTGGTCTTCGGGACGCTCTATTTCGGGATCGTCTTCTACTGGATTCTGGTTGCGCTGATCTGGTTCACGCCGTTCGCGATTGCCGCGTTTCTTGCGACACTCGGGATCCTCGTGGTGATGACGACGGTGTTCGCGTGGCTGCTTCATCACGGAATCCACACGCTGCGTGCCCCGATTTGGATCGTTCTCCCGGTGTCGTGGACGGCCATGGAGTGGTCGCGAGCGCACCTGCCGAGCACGATCGCGTTTCCCTGGCTGGGCCTGGGCTCGTCGCTGACCGGCTTTCCGGAGTTGGTCGGTATCGCCGAACTGGTCGGGAGCCGTGGTGTGACCTTTTGGATCGCCCTGGTCAACGCGCTTTTGGCCGGGCTCGTCCTCCGAATCAGGAGTAAGGTCGGATGGGCGCGTCAGGCAGGTATCGTCGTGATCGTCGTCGCCGTCCCCATGGGGTGGGGGATCTGGCGTGCGAGCACACTCGAGATGCGCCCGGTGGCCAGAATCGCAGTCGTTCAGCCCAACATCCCGGAGCATGTGAAACTCGACCCGGTGGCGGGGCGAGAGGCTACGCTCTCCGCACTCGATCGCCTGATGCCGAGGGTCGATCCGGGATCCGCTGATCTCATCGTCATGCCAGAGGTGACCTTGACGCTCTTCCCTCGGGCGAGCGGACCTCAGACAGAGATCGAGCGACTTCAGGCCTACAGTCGCGAGGTCGGCGCGCCTGTCGTGTTCGGAGCGCTCGGCTACACACCGACCGACGACGGAGGCTTCGTTCCCTTCAATTCGGCGTTCCTCATGAGTCCGCAAGGACTCGAGGACTTCCAGTACGACAAGCGATACCTGGTTCCGATCGTCGAGCGAGTTCCCTTCTTGCCCGCGAACCTGCTCGGTGGCCTCCAATACTTCGGAGCGTACGGAGTGGGTGAGGGGTGGCCGCTCGTCGAGGTCGACGAGGCCTTGTTCGGCGTGCTGATCTGTTACGAGTCGACGTATCCGGCCGCCTCGCGTGCACTCCGGCGGGAGGGGGCGGATGTTCTGCTGAACATCACCAACGATGCGTGGTACGGTCGGGAGCCGCTCTATGCCCGCACGACTGCGCTGTGGCAGCACCCGGCGCATATGGTCATGCGGGCGATCGAGAATCGGATGGGGGTCGCGAGATCCGCCAACACCGGGATTTCGCTCTTCGTAAATCCGGTTGGCCGGGTATACGATCCGTCCGCACTGTTCGAGGAGGACGTCCGGACCCAGGAGGTGTGGACGACAGATATCGTGACATTCTACACACGCTTCGGAGACCTGGTGGGCAACGGGGCTGCGATGTTGGCCCTCGTTCTGGCGCTTGCCGCGTTCAGGGCACCTGCCTCACTGGACCCCCTTGACCGACTCGTTTAAGTTTTCCGGGCTATACCCCGATGTCCGGTTCGGCGGGCGGTCGGGTCTCGGGCCGGGGCGAACGATGCTCGGCCCGTTACACTTTGGCGTTTGGAGCAGGACATGAAGCAGGGCATCCATCCTGAGTACATGACAGCGACGGTGGTTTGCGCCTGTGGGAATCGTTTCGAGACGATGTCCACGCAGGAAGAAGTGCACGTGGAGATTTGCGGCGTGTGTCATCCTTTCTACACAGGCAAACAACGTCTGGTCGACACCGCGGGTCGCGTCGACCGCTTCAAGAAGAAGTACGAGAAGACTGCCGAGAAGTAGGCGTCGGGGCCGGGCTCACTCCGGCCGACCCTCCTCGTCATGAAGGCCCCGACCCTCGACCCCAGACTGGACGAGCGGCTCGCCGACGCAGAACGACGCTTCGCGGGAGTCGAGGAAGCACTCGGCAGCCCTGAGGTCCTCTCTAGCCCGGACAAACTCCGTGAGCTGGGGAGAGAGCGTTCGCAGCTGGAGCCCGTCGTGCGCGCGGGCACCCAGCTACGAGGGTTGCTCGAGGAGCTGGTGGGGGCGCTCGAGATGGTCGACGAGGCCGAGGATCCCGAGATGACCGCGCTCGCAGAAGAGGAGGCCCAGGAACTCTCGGGTCGAATCGAGAAGCTGAGTGCCCAGGTCAAGCAGCTTCTCATTCCCAAGGACCCCCTGGCGGACCGGCCGGCGGTGGTCGAGATCCGTGCCGGAACCGGTGGAGATGAGGCTGGACTCTTCGCGGCGGACCTCATGCGGATGTATCGCACGTGGGCGGAACGACAGGGCTGGTCCGTCGAGCTGATAAACATCTCGGAGGGTATCCCGGGGTCGATCAAGGAAGCCATCTTCACGATCCGTGGCCGAGGCGTCTACGGTCGCCTGCGGTTCGAATCGGGCGTCCATCGGGTACAGCGCGTCCCCGCGACCGAGAGCCAGGGTCGCATCCATACCTCAGCCGCGACTGTAGCGGTGCTGCCCGAGGCAGAGGAGGTCGACCTCCAGATCGATCCCAACGATCTGCGCATCGACGTATTTCGGTCTTCCGGTCCGGGTGGACAGTCAGTCAACACGACGGATTCCGCAGTGCGGATCACGCACATTCCGTCGGGTCTCGTCGTGTCTTGCCAGGATGAGAAGTCACAGCTCAAGAACAAGGCGAAAGCCCTGAAGGTGCTGCGAAGCCGGCTCCTGGATCATATGGTCGCCGAGTCCCAGGCCGAGCGCGCACGAGACCGAAAGACCCAGGTGGGCACGGGGGATCGTTCGGCCAAGATCCGGACGTACAATTTTCCGCAGGGCCGCGTGACCGATCATCGGATCGGTCTCACGCTCTACCGCCTGTCCGAGACGCTGGGCGGTGACCTGGACGAGCTGATCGCAGCGCTTCAACTGGCCGATCAGGAAGAGCGGATGGAGGCGGAAGACGTCTGATGAAGGGCGGTGACGGCAGTCCCGGAGCACCGCAGGCGGGAAGCCCCAACGACAGCTGGACGGTGCTACGGCTCATCCTGTGGAGCGCGGACTATCTGAAAGAGAAGGGGGTCGACTCTGGTCGCCTCGACGCGGAACATCTGCTCGCCCATGTGGTGGGCGTCGGTCGGCTGCAACTATACCTGGACTTCGAACGCCCGCTGACGGCGTCCGAGCTGGACGGATTTCGACCACTGCTCAAGCGTCGGGCAGCCCGTGAGCCGCTACAGTACATCATCGGGCGACAGCCTTTTCGTGAGCTCGATCTCGAGGTGGAGCCGGGGGTGCTCATCCCGCGGCCGGAGACCGAGGTTCTTGTCGGGGAAGTCCTGGCCTGGCTGGCGGCGAGGGAACGGACCAGCGACGTCTCGGCGCTCGATATCGGGGCGGGAACCGGGGCGATTTGTCTATCTCTTGCACACGAGGGGCCTCTTACCCATGTTATAGCGATTGAAATCGAGGAGGCGGCGCTCGAAGTGGCTCGCCGCAACCGCGATTCGGCAAAGTTGAGTAGCAGCGTCGAGCTACGGAGAGGCTCGCTGTTCGAACCACTGCACGACGGAGAGGTGTTCGATGTCATCGTTTCGAATCCTCCGTACGTTCCGGAGGTAGACGCGGCATCGCTGGAGCCCGAGGTTCGTGACTGGGAGCCACGTGATGCGCTCTTCGCTGGAGAGGATGGGCTGGACGTTCTGCGCAGGATCGCGACGGGCGCCCGGCCTCACCTAAAGGCCGGCGGGCTTCTGGCACTCGAGGTGGGTGCGGGGCAGCCAGCGGCGGTGGCGGCGATGCTTGCCGACACCGGTGAATATGAGGAGATCAGAGTCCTTCGGGACTATGCAGGGAAGGAACGCTTCGTGTTCGCGCACGGAGCCTGAGCGAGTCACTGCGGCGTGGAAACGCCGCGACAAGGAGGAGAAGCGGGATGGCGGGGATTCATGAGATGGCCAAGGAACTCGGTGGCGCGCTCGCGCGGACCGATGAGTACCAGGCGCTAAAGCACGCGATGAGCGCCGCGGATGACGATCGTGATCTGGTCGAGATTCGGAACCGCATCCAATCCCTCGAAGAGCAGTTCGAAGCCTTGATGCGCGCCGGCAAGGAGCCGGATGACGAACTCAAGCAGGCCTACGGGTCAGCAGCCGAGGAGCTGCAGGCGATGCCAGGATTCCAGAGGTTGGTCGCCGCGCAGACGAACTTCGAGAAGGTGATGTACAAAGTGAATGAGACGGTGACGAAGGGCATCGAAGAGGGTGCCGAAAGCCGAATCATCATCGCATCGTAACGGCCGCGTTTCGGCCGCCATTGCATACATGAGACAGTCGAGAGGACTACGTGGATAGACCAACTGAGATCAAGCCGGCGAGTGGCAAGCTCGGCGTGTTGCTTCCGGGGTTCGGCGCAGTCGCGACGACCTTCGTTGCGGGAGTCGAGGCGGCCCGGCAGGGGCTGGCTTCCCCGATCGGGAGCTTGACGCAGATGAACACCATCCGTCTGGGCAAGCGGACGGACAACAACACGCCGCTCATCAAGGAGTTCGTGCCGCTCGCCGGGATGGAGGACCTCGTCTTCGGCACCTGGGACCCGATCCCGGATGACGGATACGCGAGTGCGTTGAACGCCGGGGTACTCCACAAGGAGAACCATCTCGACCCGATCAAGGACTTCCTGTCTTCGATCAAGCCCATGAAGGCCGCGTTCAGCCCGGACTACGTGAAGAAGCTCGACGGCCCGAACCGGAAGACCGGAACGAAGTTCGAGCAGGCGGAAGAGATCCGCGGTGACATCCGACGCTTCAAGGAGGAGAACGGGTGCGACCGTGCGGTGATGGTCTGGTGTGCCTCCACGGAGATCTTTCTCCGTCCCGGGGCCACGCACGAGACGATCGAGTCGTTCGAGGCTGCGATGAAGGCAGACGACGAGACCATCGCGCCGAGCATGCTGTACGCCTACGCCGCGATCATGGAAGGCGTCCCGTACGCCAACGGCGCACCGAACCTCTCAGCCGACATTCCGGCGCTCGAAGAGCTCGCGAAGCAGAAGGGCGTGCCCATCGGTGGCAAGGACTTCAAGACGGGCCAGACCCTCATGAAGACGATCCTCGCGCCGGGCTTCAAGACCCGCATGCTCGGTCTCTCAGGGTGGTTTAGCACGAACATCCTGGGGAACCGCGACGGTGAGGTCCTCGACGATCCCGAGTCGTTCAAGACGAAGGAAGAGTCGAAGCTCGGAGCGCTCGAGCACATCCTGCAGCCCGACCTTTATCCCGAGCTGTACGGGAACATGTACCACAAGGTGCGGATCAACTACTACCCGCCGCGTGGGGACAACAAGGAAGGGTGGGACAACATCGACATCTTCGGATGGATGGGGTACCACATGCAGATCAAGGTCGGTCCTGGACCTGGCGCTCTTTCTCGACCTCGCGGGACGTGCCGGCATGAGCGGCATTCAGGAGTGGCTGTCCTTCTACTTCAAGGCCCCGCAGACCGCGCCAGGGCTCTACCCGGAGCACGACATCTTCATCCAGCACTGGAAGCTCAAGAACACGCTTCGCTGGATGATGGGCGAGGAGATGGTCACTCACCTCGGCGTGGAGTACTACGACTGACGCCGCTGAGGCATGAAGTGGGCTGCGCCTGCAGGGGGCACCCGCGCCGACGGCGGGGGTCGCACGACGACGACGGAATAGCAGCGCTATGGGCACCCGTGCCGATGGCACGGGTCGAGGAGTAACGCAGGTATGCGGGATGCAGCGCGCTTCATAGTATTGGAGGGCGGCGACGGGGTTGGTAAGACGACCCAGGCCGCCCTCCTCTCGTCCTGGTTCACCGCCCTCGGACTCGCGCACGTCTCGACTCGGGAGCCGGGCGGCACGCCGGTCGGCGAGGCGATCCGTGAGGTCGTCCTGGGCCGCAAGGACCTGGACATCTCGGCCGAATCGGAGTTGCTGCTGATCCTGGCCGCGAGAGCCGCGTTCATTCGCGACGTCGTCAGGCCGGCCCTGGAAGCCGGCAAGATCGTGCTCGCGGATCGGTTTTCGTTGTCGACCCTGGCCTATCAGGGATACGGGCGTGGGCTCGATCTCGACCGTGTACGTGAGGGTATCATGATCTCTACCGGTGGGCTCGAGCCAGACCTCTGCCTGGTCCTGGACCTTCCGATCGACGAGGGTCAGGAGCGCCAGCGGAAGGACGGTGCGGAGGCGGACCGCATAGAAAGGGAAGGAGAAGGCTTCCGGGCGGCGGTACGCGACGGGTATCTTACCTTGGCAGAGTCAGAGCCGGGAATCGAGGTCCTGAGCGCGCGGGGATCGCCTGAAGAGGTACATGTACGCATTCGGAATCGACTCATGGCTCGGTTTCCGACAACCTTTCCGTCACTTGGTGTGACCGAATCGGACCGAAGGGGCTAACCCTCCTCCGTTCGACCCTGTGGGATGACGATGAGTAGTGGAGACGGACCTGACATGAAACGCAGCGTCGCGACCCCGATTCTGGTGGTGTTCTTCTCGATCGCCGCTGGTGGGTGGCTCCTGCAACAGGGGGTCGATCGGGCCGAGAACGTGTATGTGCGCGTTCGCGTCTTCCAGGAAGTCGTCGATCGCGTCGAGACCAGCTTCGTCGAAGAAGTCGACGCCGACGCGCTCTACAATTCCGCCATCGATGGAATGATCCGCGACCTCGGCGATCCGCACTCGTCGTTTCTCCCCGCCTCGGACTACGAGGATCTTCGGATCCGCACCGAAGGAGAATACGGAGGCGTCGGGCTGGAGGTCGTGGATCGCAACGGGTACGTGACCGTGGTGAGCCCCATTCCTGGAGGCCCCGGTGGCCGCATGGGCATTCGTGCGGGGGACCGGTTCTACGAAATCGAAGGTGTCCGTGTCGACACGATGATCACGGATCAGGCGGTAGAGTTGCTTCGAGGCCGGCCGGGCACCGACGTGAACGTGCGAATGCTAAGGCCGGGAATCGAGGAACCGATCGACTTCACGATCGAGCGAGAGGTGATTCGCCTGCTGGCGGTTCCGTTCGCAGTGATGCTCGACGCGGATGTCGGATACGTCCCGCTGCTGACCGTCCGAGAGACTTCCGCGACCGAGGTGCGTGCGGCCGTCGACTCTCTGAGGGCGGAGGGTATGAAGGGGCTCGTGCTCGACCTGAGAGGCAATCCGGGAGGACTCCTCGATCAGGGGATCGCCGTGACGGACCTCTTCCTCGAGCCGGGACAGGGTATCGTCGAGACTCGTGGTCGCGCGGCCAACCAGAACGAGATGTACGGTGCCACGCGCCCCGATCGTTACGAAGGCTTGCCCGTCGTGGTGTTGATCGATGCGTCGAGTGCATCGGCGTCCGAGATCATCGCCGGTGCCCTCCAGGACTACGACCGCGCGGTTCTGGTGGGGGAGACCACGTTCGGCAAGGGCTCGGTTCAGAGTCTCTTCCGCCTCACCGGTGGCGATGTGCTCCGACTCACGACAGCGCGCTGGTATACGCCGATGGGTCGTTCGATCCACCTCGATCCGGTCGAGCGAACCACGGGCGAACGTTCGCACACGCTCTCCATCTCGGGACAGTTGGTCGAACCCATGGCGATGGACGGCCGTCCCGAGTTCCAGTCGGAAGCCGGCCGGACTCTATACGGCGGGGGAGGAATAACCCCGGATCTGTTCGTCTCACCGGAAACGCTGTCACCCCGCGAGGTTGCGGGCGTCGAGGGGCTCTTCCGCCGCCAGGGCGGATTCTCCGTCGCGCTCTTCAACTTCGCCGTCGAATACGTCCGGGAGCATCCGGACCTGAGTCTGGGCTTCGAGGTGAGTACCCGTGACCTTCAGGCGTTCTTCGAGTTGTTGCCGGAGTTCGGCGCTCCGATCGAACGTGCTGACTTCGATGCGGGTGAGCGTTTCGTCCGTTATCACCTCGAGCGTGAGATCGCGTTGCAGGCATGGGGTGACGAGGGGCAATTCGAGCAGCTCCGCGACCGAGACAGGCAACTCGAGCGCGCGATCGAGATTCTCACCGGCGTGCAGACGCCAGATCAACTGATCGGTGCGATCTCCGCGGCCGACCCGGTTCAGACGCAGAGGTAGGCGGTTCCCCGACCCATGGCCGTGCTCGGCGGGGCCCGGGCGTCCCAGCCGGGTATTTCGCCGCCCACCTGTCTTTCGTTGATTTCCGACATGTCCGTCGTGCCGCGTGACACTCTCTCAGCACACCATCTCCTCGTGAAACCACCTTCATTCAAGACGATGACCCCGCTTCGGGCTCTCGGCGGCCGACCATGAATCACGTCGAGGTCGTGCGTGGTGGGCTGGTCGAGTCGCGTCACCGGGTGGATATCGCCGTCTGCGACGATGCGGGGAGGATCCTCTCTTCCGTGGGTGACCCCGATGGGTGGACCTACTACCGGTCCGCCGCAAAGCCGATGCAGGCGCTGCCGCTCGTCGAGGAGGGTGTGGTCGACGCGATAGGCATGTCGCCGGCCGAGTTGGCGCTCTGCTGTGCCTCGCACGAGGGTGAGAGGATACACATCGAGGCGGGGCGGTCGATCCTCGCCAAGGTCGGGGCTGAGGAGTCGCTGCTTCGATGCGGACCCCATCCACCGTATTCGCTCGAGGCGGCGCGGGCCCTGGTGGATTGCGGAGAAGAGCCTGCTCCCATCCATAACAACTGCTCGGGCAAACACGCCGGTATGGTCGCGTTGGCAGCGCACATGGGATGGGATCCGGTCGACTACCATCTGGCCGAGCACCCCGTTCAGCGCAGGATGCTCGCCGAGGTCGTGCGTTGGTCGGACGTGTCCGCGAGTGAGATTCGGTCGGGTGTGGACGGTTGCGGAGTACTCTGTTTCGCGGTCCCGCTCGATCGAATCGCGAGGTCGTTCGCGTCCTTTGCCGTGGCCGCAGATCGGGGTGACCCGGCCGCTCGCGTCGTCGAGGCGATGACCGCCCACCCACAGATGGTGGGTGGCACCGGTCGCACCTGCACCGACGTCATGGCGATCGCGGGGGACCGCGTGTTCGTGAAGGTCGGAGCGGAAGGAGTGTATGTGGGCGGGCTGCGAGGACGCGGAGTCGGCTTCGCAATCAAGGTGGCGGACGGCGGGCGGCGCGCGGTCGAGGCAGCCCTCATCCGACTGCTCTCCGAACTCGGGGTGCTCACCGCGTCGGAGGTGGATTCGCTGGTTCATCATGGGAATCCGTCCGTTATGAACACGAGAGGAGAAGTGGTTGGCGAGATCCGCGCCGCGTTCTCCGTACCGGCCTTCGCCGCCGCGGGGGTCTGAACGTGTTCGTAGACCGTGCGGTAATCGAGATCGTGGCGGGCACGGGGGGATCGGGTGCGGAGGCGTTCCGTCGTGAGACGGGGGTGCCGCGAGGAGGGCCGGCCGGTGGTGACGGGGGGAAGGGTGGGGACGTCGTGCTGCAGGCGGACGCCCAACTCACGACCCTGCTCGACTACAGCTATCGACGCCACTACAAGGCTGCGCGCGGATTGCACGGCGAGGGAAACAACCGCACGGGTCGATCGGGTGAAGACCTCGTCCTGCGGGTTCCACCGGGCACGGTCGCCTACGACATGGAGACCGACGAGCTGCTCGCGGAACTGCTGGCCGAGGGTGAAACGATCGTGATCGCCAGGGGTGGCCGGGGGGGACGAGGGAACACTCGCTTCAAGACGGCCACGAACCAGGCCCCTCGTCGCTGGGAGCCTGGAGAGGAAGGAGAGGAGCGCCTCGTACGCCTCGAACTCAAGCTCATCGCGGACGTGGGTCTGGTCGGCGAACCGAATGCCGGCAAATCCACCCTTCTCGCGACCGTCAGCGCCGCGCGTCCGAAGGTCGCCGCGTACCCGTTCACGACGCTGGAGCCGAATCTGGGCGTCGTACAGTTGAGTGACTTCCGGTCCTTCGTGATGGCCGACATCCCGGGGATCGTGGAAGGTGCGCACGAGGGTAAGGGCCTCGGCCACCAGTTCCTGCGTCACATCGAACGCACACGAGTCCTGCTGGTGATGGTGCCACTCGACTCTGAAGACATACAGGCCGAATACGACCGCATTCGGGCGGAACTCGAGGCATACTCGATCGACCTCGCAGCGACGCCGTTCTGCGTCGGCCTGAGCAAAGTCGATCTTCTTCCATCCGACGCTCCTGCGCCGGTCCTTGTCGCGGAAGGGGCGCTCGGGATCTTCACGCTGTCCTCCGTCGCTCGAAGAGGGGTCACCGAACTGCTCGAGAAGCTCTGGGAGGCGAGTCAGGCGGTGGTGGCGGAAGAGCGGGGGAGCGACACGGACGCCGAGGAGTGGTGGAAGCTCTGAGCCGAGGGCAGGTCGCGATCCCGGAGACCGCGCTCGCGCTGCTGATTCTCGATCGACTTCCGGCCGTGGGGCCGGTGACGGTCCGACGCCTGGTTGAGCGCTTTGGGAGCGCGGAGTCCGCCCTCGTTGCGCCGACGCGTGACTTCGCGTCGATCGCGGGCAGGGATGCGGCGCGGATGAGGTCGGATCGCACGGTCAGAGACGGTGCGCGGGCAGCACTTGCACGGGCCGAGCGGCTCGGCATGCGGATCTCGACGTGGCATTGCCCCGACTACCCGGAGGGGCTCGAGCACCTGGCCGACCCACCGCCGATCGTCTTCCTGAGAGGGAAGGCAGACGCCCTGTCTTCCGGACGACTAGTCACCGTCGTCGGTGCCCGGCGTGCGACGTCCCGCGCGCGGGATGTCGCGGAACGGTTGGGCCGGGCTCTGGCCCGAGCCGGGGCGACGGTCGTGAGTGGACTCGCGCTCGGGGTCGACGGCGCGGTTCACGAAGGCGTCCTCAGGGCCGGAGGGACCGCCGTGGCGGTTCTCGGAACCGGTGCGGACGTGGTCTACCCGAGGGCTCATCGCAAGCTGTTCGACGCCATTCTCGATCGCGGCTTGATCGTCACGGAATTCCCTCCCGGCGTCGAGGCTGCTCCCCACCATTTCCCGCGCCGGAATCGGATTCTCGCCGCGCTGTCCGCAATCACGGTCGTCGTCGAAGCCGGTCGTCGGAGCGGCTCTCTGATCACGGTCGACCACGCTCTGGACCTGGGTCGTGAGGTGTGGGCGGTGCCCGGACCGATCGACTCGTCGACGAGTCTCGGCTCGAACCGTCTCTTGAGCGACGGAGCGAGGGCCCTCGTCGACATCGACGACTTCGTGCGTGAGGTCTGCGGCGCTCCAGCCGAGGGAAGTGAACGGGCCGAGGGTGGCCATTCGGGACCACAGGCGAGGGTTCTGGCCGCGTTGTCCGAGGATACGCTCCTGGTCGACGAGTTGGCGGCGATCACCGGCCTGCCTGCGGCGACGGCCCTGGCCATACTCACGACCATGGAATTGCACGGAGAGGTGGAGCGGATGCCTGGTATGCGATTCAGGAGGGCTGCCTGACGTGGCCGCCTCGCCGACCGCTGTCTCGTCCGTCTACGTCCACGCGCCCTTCTGCGCCCGTCGATGCGTGTACTGCGATTTCGCCGT
>JBDGVT010000100.1:0-20685 GCA_039585495.1 Gemmatimonadota bacterium
GTCTCTCGTGACGGGCGTTACGCCTCGCGGTATGCCCAGCGGAGGAGCCAACCGCAAAACGCGAGGGCGATTGCGATCCAGATCACGCCCCACATGGTCGCCGTGCCGATTCCGGTTACTTCGGCCAGCATGTACGCATCCGATTGGAGTTCCGGCCGGTCCAGCACGTCGCTCTTGATGTCGAGAATCGCGTAGAGGGCACTGGTCAGTCCGAGCGTCAGCAGGAGTCGACGGTTCATCGCGGCGCCGATCTTCCGGGATGCGGCGATCATCGACAGGCCGAACAGTGTGCCGAACGCGATGCCGAAGCCGCTTCTGACGAAGAAGACGGTCAGGAGGATCACCACGCCACCAATCGCACCGTTCACCCAGTCCGTCCGGATCCACTTGGACTTGGACTGTGATGCGGCGAACAGGAGCCCGCCCCACGCCAGGCTGCCGAGGTACCCTGCGCTCATCGCCAGGAGTGCATTGCCCCCCGTGAAGTACGTTGCTCCGCCCTGATTCGGGTCGAGGGTGATCCGGTCGACTGATCCTCCCGTGATCCATACCGCAATCGCGTGACTGACCTCGTGGAGAAGCACGACGAAGATCTTCAGCGGGTATACGACCGGCGTGTCCCACAGGAACCACAATGCCACAAAGAAGAGGCTGAAACCTGCGACGAAGCGCAGCTTGCCGTTCATGGATTCGGACATGGGGGAGCGGGCCAAGGGGATGTACCTCTGAGATACCTCTCAGAACCCTACGGTTGCATGCCACTGACGGTTCCATGCGTGGCCGGCGCGGTGTCCGTCAGTCGGCGTCGTCCGCGAAACGTATCGGGTACAGTTTCTCGAGCAGGCTTCGGTAGGCCGCCAGCTCCGACCGTGCCAGGCCGGTGCCCTGCGAGGTGTCGGACAGTGCGGCCAATGCTGCTTCGGCGACCTCGGCCTGACTCATTCCCTGCCGGAATCCCAAGGTCGTGGACCAGTGCTCCACCTGTACGGACCACGCGCGACGCAACGCTGCGACCTCACCCACGGGAACCTCGAGCCCTCGCAGTTCGGCCTCACGCAGGGCTGCTTCTCGCCGCGCCTCCGCTGTTGCGCCCGCCGTCGCCATCCAGGTGTCGAGTACCGTAGCGGGGTCCTCGATGCGGTCCGCGACGTCGCGAGCGACCACGGTCCGGGCCTCGGAGAACGGGATGATCCGACGGTCCTCGAGCCTCAAGATGTGATAGCCGTACTGCGTTTCAGTCACGGGGCTGATTTGGCCGGGCTCGAGCGCCAGCGCGGCAGCCCAGAACTCGGGCACCCAGGAGCCTTCGCGACCCGGAGTGAGCAGGCCCTCCCTACCGCGGGCGCCTGGCTCCTCGGAGAGTTCCGCCGCCGTCGAGGCGAAGTCGGCACCGCCCTGGAGCGACGCCATCGCCCGTTCGGCCTTGGCCTCGGCCTCCGAGCGGTGTGTGGCCGACCGCCAGCGCTCACTGAAGAAGAGGACGTGGCGCACCGTGAGTTCCCACTGAGGGTCCGTCTCGTATCGTGCCTCGAGAACCGCATCTCCGACTCCGTTCTTCTCGAGGGTCAGATCTGCGGCGAGGATCTCCAGGAGGCGATCCTCTTCCCAGCCGTCCAGGATTCTTGTGCCAAGCATGTCCCCACCTTCGGCCACGACCAATCCCAACGCGGTCAGGTCTGCCAGGGTCTGGCGCCTGTCGTCCGTCAGACCCAGGAGCCGCTCCTCCTCATAGGAGATCGGTCCGACGGTCAGCGCCGGGGGCGGCGAATCACCGCACGCGATCACGAGTAGGAGTCCGGTCGAAATACCGACTCTAGCAGGTGCTGGGCGACTCATCTGTCATCCTACTCCGGTGATTATCTGGCCTGAATCGTAGGGTGCGTCGAACGAGCGGGTTTCGCCACCCGGAGCCCCGCATCACTCGCTTGGCGTGGTGCGGACGATGCCCCGTGATGGACCCTCGCTCCGATTCCACCCACCTTTTTCTCGTGATCACACTTCACACTGAATCTGCTTCAGATCGAGCCGGCGGGGGGCCTCACCGAGGCGCTCTCATCGAGCCCCATGGTCGCCCTGGCGGCGATGTTCGGGGCCGGTGTTCTGACGTCGCTCACGCCGTGCGTGTACCCGATGATCCCGATTACGAGCGCGGTCATCGCGGGAACGACGAGAGAGGATCAGTCGAAGGCTCGAACGGTCGGTCTGACGCTCACCTATGCCGTCGGACTCGCGCTGCTTTACGCCACCCTGGGGGCGATCGCCGGGCTTACGGGACAGCTCTTCGGCACCGTCAGCGCCAATCCGTGGGCGCTGTTCGCGATCGGAAATCTGCTTCTTCTGTTCGCGTTGACCATGCTCGACGTGCTGCCGGTGCCGATCCCGCGAAGGTTGCTCGAAGCCGCGAGCAAGTCGGACGGAGGATCGTACGGCGCCGTGTTCGTCATGGGTGCGATGTCGGGCGTGGTGGCGGCGCCCTGTGGAGCTCCCGCGTTTGCGGTCGTCCTGACCTGGGTCGCCGCGACGCAGGCCGGGCTCATGGGGTTCGTCTACCTGTTCGTCTTCTCGCTCGGAATGACCTCACTCCTCATAGGGGTGGGCCTCTTTTCGGGAACCGTGGCCCTGCTACCGCGTTCGGGTGCATGGATGGTCTGGGTCAAGCGAATCGCGGCGGTGATCATGCTCGCTATGGCGGAGTATTACTTCATGACCGCTGGGTACAATCTCTGAGGATGGTGATGCGAACGATGCGTGCGTGTGGACCCGTCGGGTCCCGATCGATCGGGCTGGTGAGCACTCTGGCGCTCGCCTTCGTCATGAGCCTCCCCGCGGGCGCGATGGCGCAGACGTCCGGAGAGGGGTCGGTGTCACTGGCCGTCGGGACGCAGGGTCCAGGTGCGGCGCTCGAGGACCTCGACGGAGGAGCGGTCGACCTCCTCGACTTCGCACCGGTCGGGAAGCCGGCGCTGCTCGAGTTCTGGGCGACCTGGTGCGAACAGTGTGAGGCGCTACAGCCTCAACTCGACGGGATCCAGATGGACTACGGCGACGATATCAACATCGTGGCCGTTGCGGTCGGTGTCTCCCAGAGCGTGCGACGGGTCAAGAGACACCTGGAAGAGCACGATCCGGGCTATCCGTATCTGTTCGACGCACGCGGCGGCGCGGTGAGGGCGTACAACGCGTTCACCACGTCGATCGTCGTGATCCTCGATCAGGAAGGGAAGGTGGCCTACACGGGTGTGGGGCCTCAGCAGGACCTGGTTACCGCCGTGGAGGCCGTTCTGGGGAACTGACCTCACCTCCCGAGAACCAACGGGCCCGACGCGGAATGATCCGCGCCGGGCCCGTGGTCTTTCCCGTGCAGGTGGGTTCGTAGCCGACCGGCTATTCGCCCTCGGGTTCGGGTGTGACCCGATCAACGATCTCGCCCAGCTCTTCGTAAGCAATCGGATCGTTCGGGTTGAACGACTCGATCGTTCCCGCGATCCGGCCGTCCGGCCCGACCACGATTACGGCTCGGCTGTCGACCATGTTGTTGTCCCGCAGACCGCCACCGAACGCCGCGTAGGTCTGCCCATTGGTGCCGGCATCGCTCGCGAAAACGAAGGGGAAGTCCTCGTCGTGCAGCCATGACCCCAACTCCTCCGCGGAGTCGTTGGAGATGCCCATGACTACGACGTTCTGTCCTGCATTGAAAAGGCTCGCGTACTGATCACGGTACGCCATCATTTGGACTGTTCAGCCACGCGTTCGAACGCGGAAGAAGAACGCGAGGACGACCGTTTCGCCACGGTAATCGCTCAGGGTAACGGGCTCTTCGAGAACGCCGTACCGTGTCGCGCCCGGAAGCGCGAAATCGGGGGCCATCTCACCCACTGCGAGCAGATCACTCGCATCCTGAGCACCAGCAGCGACCGGCGCGCCCATCGCGAACGCTCCTGCGAGAAGACCGAGGCAGATTGCTCTACGCATCTGTCCATCTCCTGAGAGTTCGGAAGGGTCAATCGGGCGAAAGATGGCTTGCTCGCTGGGACCCTGCCAGCCCCGGCCCGGAGTCGGGTTCCTGCACGCCCGTTTGCCATCGGAACTCGGGCCTCAGAGATTGCACAGAACCCACCCTGCCCGAATCTGAGGAGACCCCCAGCTGACTCTGACGCGCAGCCAAATCCGAATCGGTACCCTCGTACTGCTCGTCGCTGCGACGGGCATGGCGGGCAGTGGTACGACTTCCGAGCACGAGGAGGTCGGCCGCAAGATCGCTCTGATCATCGCGATCTCGGACTATGGCACCCCGCCGAATCATCCCGAGACGGGTGAACCTCTGCGGCGGTACCGCGACCTCAACGCTCTGAACGACGTCCCGCTCGTGCGGGGCGCGCTCGAGCATCAGGGATTCCTGCCGTCCGACATCCGTGTCATCCAGGACGCCGACGCGGACGCGGAGGGAATTCGGGAGGCGTTTCGGTGGCTCATCCGCGAGACCGATGAGGGAGACGTGGTCGTCCTCCACTACTCAGGCCACGGACACCGCCTGACCAACGACAATCCCGACGACGACGACGAGGCTGACGGCTACGACGAATTGCTCGTCCCTCATGGTGCTCCGGACGAATTCTACGAGGGGTACGACGGCGCGCTGCACATTCGGGACGACGAACTGGGTGAGGTCGTGGCTCGGCTTCGCCAGCGTGCAGGCCCGTCCGGAAACGTGACCATCTTCCTGGATGCGTGTCACTCCGGAACGGGCACCAGGGGCGGACCCGAACTCCCTGCTCGTGGGTCTGAAGAGCCGCTCGGACCGCCGAGTTCCGTGGCGGGCGGGCAAACGAGAGGGGGCGGGGACGTGGGGACGGGCATCGATGAGGTGCAGCCGTCCGGTACTCGAGGCGGTGGCGACCAACTCGCTCCGTTCGCCGTCTTCAGTGCCGCGAGCCAGAGGCAGGTCGCGTACGAGACCTGGGACGTGGACGGGAAGACGAAGGTCGGATCACTCTCCTATGCCATCGCACGCACCCTGCCCGATGCCGCTCCGGGCACGACCTATCGCGCGCTCTTTGCCGAGATCACGAGGAGCCTGAGCGGAAAGGTCATGCAGAATCCCCAGATGGAGGGCGTTGCCGACGCCCAGCTCTTCTCCAATCTGCTCACACAGCAGCTTCCCTACGTGGCGGTGGACTCCATCGACGGGGACCGGATCACGCTTGCAGGGGGATCGCTGATCGGCCTCAACGAGGGTACGCGTCTCGTGGTGCACGAATCAGGAACGAATCGACCGGATCCGGAGACCGCCCGAGCAATGGTCAGGGTGCTGGGTGCCACATCCACGAAAGCGGTCGTCGAAGTGGAGAGCGGGGGGCTCGGCCAAGAGGACGTCGGCGCATGGGCCTTCGTGACCGAGCGCACGTTCGGTGATCTGGCGTTGCGTGTCCGGCTCGACCCGACACTCCTCGAACGAGACCGCGCGGGACTCCAACGGGTGCTGACCGGTACCGGCATCATCGAGATCACGGAAGACGCCGCCGATGTGGTGATCGAAGACCGAAACGGCTTTCCGGTCGCGCGTACCGTGATCGACGATCTCGAGCTCGCGACGGGCGCGGTCGACGTTGTCCGCGTGGTCGAGGACTTCGCGCGCAATCGGTACCTGCGTCGCCTTTCGTTTTCGGCTGAGGATCTGGAGGTCTACTTCGATTTCTCACCCGTTGAACTCGAGCGAGATCGGCTCGGAGACGTCGTCGGTTGTGGGCCTCCGGTCTGGGAAGGAGACGCCCACGGCGAGAAGAGCCTCGGAGGGAACCAGTGGAGCCTGGCTCCGGGCGATACCTACCGACTCAGGGCCAGAAACGAAGGCTCGCGACGTGCCTTCGTCGCTGTCCTCGACCTTCTTCCCAAGGGAGGCATCACGGTCCTGCGTCCCCGCGCGGACGAGTCGCCGTCGTCGTATGAGGTCGAAGGCGACGGTGAGATGGATCTGGGATGCTATCAGATCGCCGACGACGCAGGGCAGGAAGTCCTCAAGCTTTTCGCCACCCGCACGGCTCAGGACTTCCGCGCCATGTTCGAGACCGAGGGCACGCGAGGTGCGGGCGGGTCCGACCTCTCCGCACTCGAGGCCATTGTGGCTTCCAGCTTCGGTTCCACGCGTTCTTCCGAGATCGGACAGCCGACTGGCACCGCAACGACACGTTCGATACTGATCAGAGTTATCCCCAACCAGGAGTCCAACGAATGAACCAGTCCCGAAAGCACCAGATCTCGATCGTCTGGTGTGCGTCTCTGCTTGCACTGGGCGTCGCCGGGTGTGGCGAGACGGAGAAATCGCCCGACGCGAAGGCGTCGGTTCTCGCGGCCAGTACGTCCTCGAAGAGTGGGCCGAGCGAGGTCGTCATGGTCAGCCAGCTCACGACTGCAATGATGAACGGAGAGGCGGCGAAGGGGACGGGTACACTCGCCGACGGCCAGGACGTGCAGGGCGACCTCGGACCGGGAGACGGGACGCTCGAAGACGGTTCGTACTTCGATGCCTGGGTCTTCGACCTCAGTGAGCGGAGCGACGTAGTCATCGGCATGGTGTCCGACGACTTCGACACGTACCTGTCGTTGTATGAGGGTAAGCCTGGCGCGCTTGTCGAACACCTGGGTTCCAACGACGACGCCGACGGCACGAACTCGGGTCTCGAGGGGACGTTGAACGCCGGTACCTACACCGCGCTCGCGAACTCGTACGCGGCAGGTGCCACCGGTTCCTACGTCATCGCCATGATGACGAGTAGTGGTGGCGGTGACGACGGCGCGCGGATTCTGCGTTCCGGACGTACGTCCAGCGGTACGCTTTCCAGCAGCGACGCCACGCTCGACGACGGATCGCACTATCAGGACTGGTCGTTCACCGGACAGAGCGGTGAGAACGTGACGATCACGCTCCGGTCTTCGGACTTCGATGCGTACCTGATGCTCGTCAGTGGCGGTGAAGTCATCGGTTCCGACGACGACAGCGGTGGCGGGACCGACAGCAGCGTGTCGCTCACGCTTCCGGGAACCGGTACGTACACGGTTCGAGCCAACACCTATGCGGCTGGCGATACGGGTGGCTTCACGTTGACGCTCGAGTCCGGCGGAATGGCGACTCCGTTTGCCGGCTTCGGAACGGGTGGTGACCCGAACGGCCGCTATGCGCTCCTCGTGGGCATCGACGACTACCCCGGCACGGGCAGTGACCTGCGCGGGCCGGTCGAGGACGCGCGGATCATGGAGCGGACGCTCATTGAGCGCTTCGGCTTCGATCCAGGCAACATCGTGACCCTCAACGACTCAGACGCGACCCGGGCGAATATCGCCCAGGGAATCGTCCAGCACCTGGGCCAGGCCGGACCCGACGGCGTCGCGGTCTTCTTCTACTCGGGACACGGGACACAGATCGGCGAGAACATCGGTCTGACGGGATCGCTCGATCCTGAGCCGAGAGGTGAGGGCGACGAGGCGATCTACATCTACGGACAGTCCTACGAGTCGTCCGTGATTCTGGACGAGGAACTCGGCTATCTGATCGAGTCGATCGACGCGGGCCGTGCACTGGTCGCGGTCGACGCCTGTTTCTCGGGCGAGATCACGCGGGCATCGGGCGATGCACCGCAGTCGAAGGTCATCGACCTGAATGACCCTGAGGTCGCGGATAATGTGCGCCTGCCGACCAACTTCATCACGAGTGAGCTCAAGGCGCTCAACATTACCGACATGTCGCTGGGCTTCGGCGACTTCAGTCAGATCGCCGCCGTATTCCAGAATCCGCAGCGGCACATCGCCTGGGGCGGGTCAACCGAAGATCAGGTGTCCTGGACCAGTAGTCTGGGCAACGGCGCGAGTGTCTTCGCCTACTACATGGGTGAGCGGATGATGGCTGCGACCTCGTCCACCACGTTCGCGGACGTGCAGCGGGCCGTGCACGACGACGTTGTTCGGTACATCGAGGGCAACGGCAACATGACCATGCAAAACCCGACGATGCGTGGGCCGAATCAGAACATGACGTTGGACGACTTCTTCCGGCAGCGGTAGCGCGCCGGGCGTTCAATACCGAGGATTCGGAGGCCGGCGGGGCAAGTCCCTGCCGGCCTCCGTCACGTCCAGACGCCTCGGTCTCGGGAAACGGTCGGCGTGGAGCATGTGGGCGTCGGCTCGGATCTGGACATCGAGGGATACGGGAGCCCACGTGTCGCCCCGCGCCACTCGGAAGGGCCGTCGGGTCAGACCAACTTGGCGCGGGTTCTGTCTGAACTATGGAGCTGACGCCGGGAGGCTCGCCTAGCGGACGACCCTGATGACTCGGAGTCGGAAAGAGCCCGCGTCACCGGCCGCGTAGGCCGACACGATGAGTCGCATCGTTCCACTCTCTGTCGCCGTGTATGTGATCCGCGAGTCGAGGCTGCCCGCGCTGTCGTCATCCATGAGCGGCGTAAGGAGCGCGTCTCCATCCAAAAAGAGCTTCGGGTCGAAGTCGTCTGCGATCAGCTCGAAGACCAATTCGTCTCCAGCCTGAACCTCCACGGTCCAGGGCTGAGCCGGCTCCCCGCTCGCGAGGACCTCGTCGGATGCGCTGAGCTCCCCCTGGACCTCGGTGCCGATCTCGATCCGTCGCGAATCTCCCGATGAGACCGTCACGACCGCGGCAGGATCGGAGGAGAAGCCCCCGCCTGCGGCGTCGTCGGTACCAGAGCATCCGCTGACCTCCATGGGTGGCGGGTCCGTGGAGGCGCGGAGGAAGAAAGATCCGAACTGCTCCAGGAAATACGATGCTACTACGACCTTCACCGTCCCCGTTTCGGTCGAATTGATCTCCATGCGCGAATTACAGCCTCCGCCGAAATCGTCCGCGTAGAGCTCACCGATTCCGGGACCGGTCGCGTAAAGCACGGCATCGAAGTCGCTCGAGACGAGGTCCACGAAGACGGTCAGTCCCTCCTGCACGTCAAAGTCCCAGGCCTGGATGAGGCGGTTGTCCTGCATGTGGAGCGCCGCGGTAGCGTCAAGCGCGCCTGGAGTTTCCGACCCCATCGCGAGGGACCGTCCCTCGGTTGGTAGAGTCGCGATCGAGGAATAGTACCCAGGGCAAATGTCATCCGCCCCGGCGGCGGTCGCGCTCACCGTGTATCGACTGCCTACGTGTTCTCCCGACAGGGGCGCGGCGATGACACGGTATTGACCCGTTTCCGGCAGTTCGATGCATATGCGGGAGTGAAGGCCGGAGGACCCGGTGGCGTCGTCATTCCAAAGAGGGCTCGAGATTCCTGGGCCAGTGACGTACATGTAGCTGTCGAAATCACCCGAGCGGACCTCGATGGCCACGCGATCGCCCGCGGAGCCGAACAGATTCCAGGCCTGGGAGAACCGCCCTTCATACATGGTCTCGTTACCCGTCATGGTACCGTTGGCCGTCTGTTCATAGACCAGGCTCCCGACATCTCCAACCGTTGCGATGTCGTCCGCCTCGAGGGTTCCTTCTTCGTCGAAGCCCTCTTCGAGGTCGAAGGTGCAGGCCGGAGGCTCAGGCGCCCCCGCCTGTTCGCTCGTGACGAGACGGAATTCTCCAACGTTCTCGTACCTCGAGACCACAACGCTGTACGCACCCGTCTCGGGGAACGTGAGCGTGATCCTGGAGTCGCATCCGTCCCCGAAGTCGTCGTTTTCGAGCCATGGATCCAATCCCGGACCTACCAGATAGAGCAGGGGATCGAAGTCTGACGACCGCAGCTCGACCGAGAAAGACTGGCCCTCCACGCCCTGGACCGACCATGCCTGCACCGGATCTCCGAAAAAGTCGTGATCCGTTTCGAGAAGTGCGCCCGACACGTCGTCTCCAGCGGACAGAGTCCGACCATCCGTGGGAAGCAACGACAGGTCTGTGAGCGCCTCACCAGCCTCTGCCTCGGGGCAGGCCCCGTTCGAGGCTCCGGGTTGATCCGTCACCTCCAGGGTGAAGGCCCCCGTTTCACCATTGAGGGAGGAGGCCACCACTCGGTATTCGCCCGGCTGATCGATTGAAAGGCAGAGCCGTGAGTTGAGGCCGTCGCCGCCGTCATCGTCGCGAAGACCGTCTCCCAGCCCCGGGCCAACCACGTAGAGGTAGCTGTCGAAGTCTGCCGAGCGCAGGTCGATCTGCAGTTCTGCACCCGGAGCAGCAGTCAACGCCCACACCTGGACCCGCCGGCCTCCTGCGGACAGGACATCTGCCGGGGCGAGCTCGCCATCTGCAGACATCGAGGGGGCGACGCTACGGGCTTGAGTATCGAGCATGGAGAAGATCGAGCGATCCTGGGCGGCGGCCTCACCCGCGTGTGCAAGCGATGCCGATGAAGCGAGCGTGAGGCACAGGAGCGTCCGTGCACCGATCACGTCAATTCGCTCCCGCGGCTTCACACTCCGACTTCTGACATTGTCGTTCGGCCTTCCGCATCGCGACCATCAGCTCACCTGTCGACATCGGCACTGACTCGCCCGCCTCCGCGAAGTTCGAGAGTTGGCGGAGCGCCATCAGGGCCGCCAGCAATTCATCGTCGATCTCAGCGCGCAGGAATCGAAGGTGCGCGGGGCGGGGCCCCTCGGGCTGAACCGCGAGTGCCTCATCGACCGACGTGAAGAACGCGTCGAACTTGCCGTCGTTGTAGGCTGCCACCGCGGCGTTGTACGCCGCTTCGAAGGGTTCCACCTCCCGGGTGAGCACCAGCTCCCCGCGGTTGTCGAATTTGAAGGCGCCGAAGTCAGGGGTCTGTCGGGAGTCCGACGCCGCGCCCACGAATCCGCTCACAAATGCGAACAACTCGGTGACCGTCACCATCCCATCGTCGTTGGAGTCCGGTGTGGACTCTCCCGCTTCGGTACCACGGGCCGCTCGGCGGAGTCCTTCCGTCAGCCAGCCCGTGAACAACGAGTTGTCCGGGAAGTTCTCACCGCCGTCCGCCGCGAGCTGGTCGGCCTGGGCCGAGGTGAGGACGCGCCGGCTCCGCCGGCCCAGAAGATCCTGGGCCTGTTGGGTCTGTTCGCCCCCGCGCGTCTTGAACTCGCCTTCCAAGGCCATGCCGCTGTAGCACGAGTCGAGGATGACCAGCACGTGTCGGGAGGGAAGTGCGGCCAGATCTGCTAATAGCCGCTCGATCTCGAGATACTGACTCGGAGATTCCTCCAGCGATTCCTTCACTCCGACCGGTACGAGGTATCCCGTCCGCGACACTACTTCACCGTCGAAGATCGTAGGCCGTTCCGCGCCGTGTCCGGCGTAGAAGAAGACGAGATTGTCATCGGGCTGGAGATTCCGTCCCAGATCGTCGATCAGCTGACGAATCTGATTTGCCGTCGCCTGTTCGTTGAGTAAGACCCACTCGTCGGGAGACTCGAAGTCGAACTCCTGGGAGAGCGTCTCGCGCATCCGGTCGACGTCGTTGACCGCGTTGTCGAGCGGCTTCCAGAGCTCTTCCGCTTCGTACGCGTCGATCCCGATACCGGCAAAGACGTAGCGCCCGATCGTGACCTCTTCGTCCTTTTCGGCAGGGCGGCCGATTTCATTGGAGCGCGTAGCGATGTCCTGGCTGCTCGCGGAGAGCGGCAGCATGACGGCCAGGGCGATCCCGGCGAACAGGAGGAGGATGCGGCGGATCATCACGTTCAAAATACGCCCAACTCGCGGTCCTGCGCCAACATCTCGCACGTGTGTCGGTTCAGAATATCGTCACTGGCATCGTCATCAGCGCGGCGTACAGATCGATCGCGTACCACAGGTTCGCGATACGGAGATTCTCGTCCGGGGCGTGCTGGTTGTTGTCGTGATTTGCCACAGGGACGACGATCGCCGGCTTCTGTGCGATTTCCGTAAACAGGTAGAGTGGGAGCGTGCCTCCCATACCGGGCGCCACGACCAGCGCCCCGGACCCGAAGGCCCGGTCCGCTGCGGCGTTTGCCGCCCCCAGCACACTCTGGGCGAACGGATCGGACATCGAGGTTCGTGCCGCGACCGAGCCTGAGTATCCTCCGGTGACCTTCGCGATGCGAGGATGGGCCAGCCGGGTTTCCATATCCGGATCCTCTTCCACGATGTGAAACCCCTGAGCCTCGATGTGATCAACGATCAGGGTCCGGAGTTGCCGAGGGGTGTTCCCCTTTACCATGCGGATGCCGAGAGATGCGATCGCGGTGTTCGGGATCACGTTGCGGGCGAGCGATCCGGTGTTGCCACTCGTGATGCCGCGGACGTTTAGCGCCGGCACGAGAAGACGCTCCGGGAGTAGCTGGGGCTCTCCCTCGGTGCGGACCAGCCCGAGTTCCTGCTTGAGCTGCTCGTCCCAATCGGGCATCTCGACCAGCGCAGCTCGCTCCTCGGCCCCGATGGCTTCGACCGTCTCGTACCATCCGTCGACGAGCACGTTGCCCTCGTCGTCTTTCATCGAGGTGAGCAAACGGGCGAGGATATTGCCCGTGTCCGGTGCCCAATTCCCGTAGTGCCCCGAGTGCAGGTTCCGTGTCGCACCGTATACGGTCACCTCCATGCCGAACGAGCCTCGCACGCCGAACGTCACCTGGGGGCGCCCACTCGGGTGCGCCGGGCCGTCGAAGAAGAGCCAGATATCGACGTCGCCCAGGGTCTCTTCGGCCATCTCCATATAGGTCCCCAGATTCGCGGACCCTGCCTCCTCCTCGCCGTCGAACATGAAGACCAGATTCGACGTGGGGGTCACGCCCGATTCGTTGAACGATCGAAGCACCGGCAGGATCGCCGCGATCGGAGCCTTGTCGTCTCCGGCCGACCGCGCGTACAGCCTCCATTCCGGATCGACGTCGTCTCCGTCAGCTGGGTGGGCGATGGGTTCGCCACCCGCCTCCATCGCCGCCGTGTAGAGCGTCGGTTCGAACGGATCGTGCGTCCAGTTCGATGGATCGACCGGTTGCCCGTCGTAATGGACGTAGATCCCGAGGGTACGCGTGGCGCCCGGCACCCGAAGGACGCCGAGGACCAACGGAGAGACTCCGTCGATCTCGACGAGTTCGGTATCAACCCCCACCGCGCGCATCTCATCTCGGATGAAGAGCGCGGCTTCTCGAATCTCCGGCGTGTGCGCCCGATTCGGATAACTCAGCAACTCTGCGAAGTCTCGCACCAGGGAGGCTTCGTGCGCCTCCCGGTAGGCGCGCGCGACGTCGGCTCCCGACTGAGCGGAAATGTCGCTCGCCCCGAGCGCGACCATTCGAGGTGGGGATTTGCGTGCGGTCTTCTTCTTCGGGGCCGCCTTCGTTTTCGTACTGGCCTTTTTCACGGCAGCCTTCTTCGCAGCGGCCTTCTTCCGGGGTGCAGTCTTCTTCTTCGCAGCGGCCGCTTTCCGCGCTGCCGCGGCCTTCTTCGCTGCGGACTTCCTCTTCTGGGCGGCGTATTCCTTTCTGGCTGCCGCTCTGCCCCGGTCGATGTCGTCCTTGGCGGCGGCGGCCGCTTTCCGAGCGGCCGTGGTGGTGTCCTTTGCGGTCGATGCCACCTCCGATGCCCGACGCGCCACCTTCTTGGCGACTTTGCGCGCCGCCTTCGTCCGGGCGGGTGTCTTCTTCTTCTCGGCGTCAAGCTTCTTCTTGGCGCTGGCGGCGGTGCGAGAGGCTGCCTTGCCGGCCGTACCCGCCTTCTTGCGCGCCGTGCGGGCCGCTTGCTTGGCCTTGGATCGCGCAATCTTCGCTGCGGCTGCCGCGGCCTTCGCTCGGTCCGCGCGCTTCTTGGCGCGCTGCGCCTTTTCCTTTTCCCGCTCCGCCTTGGCCTTGGCCCGGGCGGCGGCTTCGGCGCGTAGGGCCTTCACCTTCTCCGAGGCTTCGGCACGCACACTCTTCACCTTATCCGCGGATTCGGCGCGCACCGCCTTGATCTTGTCCGCCGCCTCTTCTCTGGCGGCCTTCGCTTTAGCGAGCGCGGCCTTGGTCCGGGCCCGTTCCTGGGCCAGCTGCTTCTTCGCCTCGGCTCGGACCTTTGCCGTCTCGGCCTTGGCCGCCTTCGTCCGGGCGCGCTCTCGTTCGAGCTGCTTCGTTGCCTTCGATGCCTTCTCCGCCATAACCGCCTCCGGGAGCGTGGACCGTGTGGAAGTTGAAAGATACCTCAGTCCCGCTTCGCCCGCGCCGGCTCTAGCCTCCGACGATCCCCAAGAGCCAGGCACACACCAGCGCGCCGTAGATCCCGAGCACGTACCCGGCGACGGCCATGAGCAGGCCGACGGGAGCCATTGCGGGGTGATACACGCCCGCTACGACGGGTGCGGATGCCGCTCCGCCGATGTTGGCCATACTGCCGGTGGCGACGAAGAAGAGCGGGGCCTTCACGATACGAGCACCGATTAACAGAAACGCGATGTGGATTGCGATCCACACGGCTCCAGCGGCCAGGTAGACAGGCGCCTGAATGACTGCACGCAGATCGGCTTGCGCCCCGATTCCCGCGAGCAGCAGGTACAGCGCGGTGTATCCCAATCCGGAGGCGCCGACCTTCTCGTATTCGCGCAGGGGAGTGAAGGACAGCGCGAGTCCGCCTGTCACGATGATCAGGATCCCCCAGGTCGTCTTGCTGATGATGGTGGGGTCGCCGAGCGTGGGGAAGAGGTCCGACTGCGCGAGCTGAGAAGCTGCGATCGCTCCTGCCATCCCGAGCCCGATCATGACCGCTGAGTCTCGAAGGGTCGTCGGTTGTCGATCTCGATCCATCTCGGCCAGTCGGCGATTCGTCTCCTCGATCACTTCCGTATTGGCACCGGTCTTTTCGTCGAACCGGGACTGCCAGCCGGCGAAGATGAGAAGAACGCCCATCCATCCGTATCCGACGACGGTATCCACGACGATAATCGGTCCGAACGCAGACTCAGGCGTTCCGACGCTCTCGGCGATCGCGACCATGTTGGCGGTGCCACCGATCCAACTGCCCGAGAGGGCTGCGAAGCCGGTCCACGCATCGGCCGGAAGGAAGTCCTTGAAGATCAGAAGGGAGACGGGTCCGCCGACGATGATCCCCAACGTTCCGGCCACTACCATGAAGAGCGCGACAGGCCCGAGTCGCACCACACTCTTCACGTCGATCGAGATCATCAACAGCAGGAGTGCGAACAGCAGCAGGTAGCGCGTCATCCAGTCGTACGTCGGTGAGGATGACGGAGTGATGCCGAATGTGGTCGCGAACATCGGCAAGAAGTACACGTAGATGACCGGCGGTATGACCTCGAACGTCTTCTTGAAGGGTTCCAATTCGGAGACCCAGAAGATCAGCGCCACGATCGTCGCGAGGAACGCGAAGACCGACATCGGATCGGTTAGCAGGCTTGTCGGGTCACCAGGCATTTCGTGCTCGGGATCGGGTTCTGTTGAGGACGTGCAATCGGCGTGTCCGGACCCCGAGGGTCAAGGGAAGGACACCGTCCGTTTTCGGCGGATTGGGTTATTGTTTTGCTGATACTTGAAGTTTTATGTGGCTTCCGTGGCCCGGGATCCCCATCTTGAACAGCCCCCCCGGGCGCACGACAACCGTGAAGGCCGAGGAGGGTACTCCTATTCTGTGGATGATGGGTGATCCAACACTCTTAGTCATTGAAGACGCCCGCGATCACGCGATCCTGGTCAGGGTCGCGGCGCGGCGCGCACTCCCGGGGCTCGACGTTCGAGTCGCCGGTGACGGTCGGGAAGGGATCGCGTACCTGGCGGGGACTCCTCCCTTCCAGGATCGCCGCTCGCACCCGGTACCGAATCTGATCGTACTCGATCTGCTCATGCCCGATGTGGATGGCTTTGCGGTGCTCGAATGGATCCGGGACCGTGGAGCGGCTCTTTCGGTCCCGGTCGTGGTCCTCACTTCGTCTGACAATCCGGAACACGAAGCGCGGTCGCTTGCTCTCGGGGCGCATGCGTTCTACAAGAAGCCGGCGGATCTGGACGAACTCGGAGATGTCGTTCGCGAGATCGTCGCGGAGTGGGTCGATGACCCGTCTCTCACCGCTCCGCTTCGGTCGGCTGGGTAAGCTCCTCCGGCACGAAATCCCGAAGGTTCACGTAGACGACCGCCATCCAGATTGCCAGGGCGAACGCCACGATCGCGATCCCTGTCTTCAGGTTGATCCGAGCGTTTCGAATCCATTCGAGCATGGCGACTCCCCGGACGATTAGAGTGAGAGGCTGTGCACCTACAGCTTGATTACCAATGAGAGCGTGAGGAAGGTGTCCACCTTCTGACTCGGCGTGGGTACCTCCCCGAGGACGTTGTCGCTCGCATCGAGCAGCGGCACACCGATCAGTGCGGGATCCTTGTCGTACAGCATCTGATACGAGGTCTTGAACTGGAGGCCCTCGCTCAGCCCGACCGCTATCGACACGACCCAGTCCGCACGAAGATCGTCGGTATTTCGGAGGTTCTCATCCAGGATGAGCGTGGTGGCGAGATCGGTAGTCGAAGTCAGTGAGCGAGTGGCTTCGATCGTGGCCCGAGCACCGCCGAACCCATCACCGGCGTCGGGGGTCGGCGATACGTCCTTCTGGATCGTGTACGTGGCACCCAGGTCCGTCTTGAATAGCCCGGTGTCACTGTCGACCCAGGATTTACCCAAGCCGAGGACGAACGAATACCGGTGGTTGACCCCGGCGAAGGTGTTCCTCTCCCAGCCTGCTCCCCCGAACGCGTATCCAGCTCCAAGTTCGTGGTCGTAGCGGCTTCGAGCCAAGTAGTTGGCAGCAGACCGCTCGCTCCGAGTCTCTTCGATGACGCTGTAGTTCGTCGGAGTTCCGAGCGCCGTCCGCGTCGTAAAGTTGGACGATGCTCGAATCCCGCCGATCTCCAGTTTGAACGTGCTGCCTTCGCCCGAACCGGTCAGCGTAGACTTGAGGCCCAGAGTATTCGACGATGCGTTGCCCGAGGTAGATACGAAGCTGAATTCCGTCGCGTTGTCCCATACGAAGGAGGAAGCGTCCTGGGCGAGGACGGGGGCGGCCAGACAGAGGACCGCGATCAGCGACAATGAGGGGGCGATTCTCGGCATCATAGCTCTCGTCAGTTTGTCGGAATGGTGTGGGAGGTCGCTGGGCGACCATTGAGGATCGAACGCACGCGAGTACGGAGCTCGCTTGTAGAGAACGGTTTGTGCAGCAGAAGGTAAGGACGGTGCTCGAATTCAGTGACCTGCACCGGCTCATCCACGTAGCCCGACATGAGGAGGACAGGCGTCTCGGGTTCGAGGAGTCTCAGGCGTTGGGCTAGCTCGAGCCCTCCCAAGCCTGGCATGACGACATCCGTGAGCACCAGATCGAATGGCTCTGAGTCAGTCCTCATCCTCTCGAGCGCGGCCGCCCCGTCCGTGACGGCGGTCACGTCGTATCCCGCTTCCTGCAGGGCGCGTTGCACGAAACTCCGCACGAGTTCGTCGTCTTCGACGACCAGGATTCTCTCCTGTCCAGTCGGGTCGACAGGAGTTGCCTCGAGAGGAGCGGGAGCGCTCCCCGCTGCCTCTGCCCTGGGAAGCCAGATACTGACGGTGGTCCCTTCGGAGACCTCTGATTCGACGTCGATCGTGCCACCGGCCTGACGCACGATTCCATAGACCGTCGAGAGGCCCAGCCCCGTGCCTTCACCCATCGGCTTTGTCGTGAAGAAAGGCTCGAAGACCCGGGAGCGTGTCGCCGCATCCATGCCGATACCCCTATCGGTGACGCTTAGGAGGACCCCCACTTCAGAAACATCGCCCTGCGAGTTCTCAGCTCCACCCCTGTTCCTCGGGTCTGGACTCAGTCGGGTCCGGATCGTGACGCTCCCCCCGTCGGGCATGGCGTCGCGGGCGTTGAGCATGAGGTTGACGACCGCCTGCTCGAATTCGCCTGAATCGATGGAGACCGGGAGGCTCTCCGAGCTCAGATCCGTGGTGAGCGCGATTTTTTCGCCGATGAGCGGGACCAGCATTCGCTCCAGATCGGGAAGCGTCTCGTTTACATCGAAGGCGACGACCGAGCGGGGCGTCTTCCGGGTGAACGCGAGCAGGCGCTGCGTCAGGGAGGACGCCCGCTTCGTAGCCTTGGAGATGTGCGCGAGGTCGTCTCGACGCAACTCGTCATCGGCAAGGTCATCCTCGAGCAGTTCCACGTTCCCGTTAATGACGGTCAGGAGGTTGTTAAAGTCATGAGCGATTCCGCCCGCGAGTTGTCCGATCGCCTCCATTTTCTGTGTTTGACGAAGCTGCTCCTCGGTCCGTTTCTGCTCCGTGATGTCCTGGACGATCATCTCGAATGCCGTCTCTCCGTCCGGGCCGCGAATCGCCTTGCCGCCGACCCGCACCGAGATTGGTGTCGAATCTCGGCGCAGCCACTCGAAGTCGTGCGTCGGGACTCGTCCGGAGATCAATGCCTCCTGGACGATCTCCTCGCGTAGCGCAGTATCCATGTACAAGGATCTCGGCCCCGCCTCGATCAGGTCGTCCACCGACTCGTAGCCCAGCATCGACGCCAGAGCGGGGTTGGCTTGCAAGAAGCGCCCGTCCGGAGTGGATACGTAGAGGCCGAACACCGCATTGTCGAAGATCGACTGAAAGCGCCCCCGGGCGACCCGCTCGGCGGCCTCCGCCCGATCTCGGCCGGCGAGCGTCTCGTTGAATTGATCGACGATTGCGGTGACCTCGGTCGGTGTGCCCGATGGCAGGGGAACGACCGCGCCCCGGGCCGTCGTCCGGATTCCGGCCGCGAGCTCCTTCATCGCCGCTTCAATCCGCGCGTAAGACCGTCCTGCGAGCACGACTCCGAGCACGATGATGAGAAGCGAGATGAGCGCGTTCCGCACGGCTTCGGCCAACGCTGGACCATAGACCGAGTCGTCAGGGACCCCGACGAAGACAATCCAACCGTGTTCTATGTCTAGCTGACCCCAGGTGCGGTTCACGCCTGTCAGGTCGGGTCCGGTCGCGACAGAGCGGCCGGGGCTGATAGGGCGGTCCGACCCTGAATTCGCCGGGAGCGGACGGCCGACCCACTCTGCAGCATCGTGAGATCGGGCCACGACCACACGGTCGCCCGTGGCCACGGTCACGAGGTAGTCCTCTGGCAGCGTGACGCCACCGAAGTACCGGCTCAAGTCCAACAGGGACACCGTACCGACCACTGCCCCGATGAATTCCCCGTCGGTGCCCGTGAGCGGTAGCACCATCGGAAGAATCCAGGTCTGGCTGAAGGTGCCCATGACTGGCTCGCCGAGCGTGAAGTCGAGCGTCTCGTGAATTGTCGAGAACCAGGGCCAGTCCTCCGCGGTCGTGCCCGGCGGCCCAGGCTTCGCGGAGCACACGATCGCTCCGGACGCATCGACCGTGAGCGCGTTCACCAGGAAAGGGAACAGCTGGGTCAGGACCACCATGTCGGCTTCGCAGTCACCGGCGGCGAGCCAGTCGTCGGCGAACTGCGACGTCATCGAGGCGAGGAGATCTTCCGACGTATTCAAGAACTGGGTCACCCCGAGGTTCGTCGCCTCGGCGAACGCCATCGCGTCCGTCTCCGCTCGTTCTCGCGCTCCGCTGTACTCCCGGTAGCCTGCCCAGACCTGAAGCGCGAAAAGCGGAATCGCGAGGGCGGCGACCAGGACCACGAGCTGACCCCGCATGGAGTCTGTGTTCAGGGCTCGCAGTCGCGACATCGAGGGGATCCGAGTGGTATCGGGGAACAGGGTCGTGTTGAATCGAAAAGCTAGATCCGGACCGTCACAACTACCAGTCGGAGAGGATGGGCAACCCGGGACAGGATCGACTCGTTTCTTGCTTGGGGTCAGGGTCACTCCTACCCTGACCCCAAGCGTTTCGCCAAGACTTCCCTCCCTCCTGCCATGCACACGACCGTAGTCCCCCGATTCTGGCTCACGGTTGCAGCCGGGTGTGCCCTGTGCGTGGGGTGCGGGTTCCCGAGTACGACCACCGGGATCATCGAACTGGATTTGAACCAGCCTCCAGCGGGGCTTGATGCCGATGTCATGGTGGGTGGCTCGTTCGACATACCGGTTACCGGTTCAGCGCTCGTCACATACCAGGTCGAGGGGACCCTTCCCGAGGAACTCGAGCCGACGACGGGCAAAGTCCTCATTCTGGCGCTCCGGGACATCTCTCAGCCGTGGTTGACGTGTGTGGGAGCCGCGACTTCGTCGAACTGCGCAGTGGTGCAGACCCAGGAGACCGTGGTGCCGGCGCGGGTATCGCTCCTAAGCGCCTCCAGGCAGGTGACGTTCTTCCTCGAGACGACCTTCGAGCTGGGCGAGGCCCCGGAGCCCGGATGCAACGCGTTCCTGATCGGAGGCACTGCGGTGCAGTGGCACGTGCCGCTCACCGAGGATCTGCTCGAGGAGAGCGCCTTCGCCATCCAGCTGAACATGCGGAGGACCGAGAGTCCCGAAGTCGTATTCGGCTGGCAGCTGCTCCTGGCCGATCCGCCGAGTGATCCTCCCTCCGATCAGGTCGCCATCGGGTGCCTCTGAGGGCAGACAGTGGGTACCAGCCGAGGAACGGCGCGACTATCTTTTCCGTCTTGTGCGAGGGGCCATAGCTCAGTTGGGAGAGCGCCTGCTTTGCAAGCAGGAGGTCGCCAGTTCGATCCTGGCTGGCTCCACTTCAGGAAGATGAAGCCCCGCTTGAGGTTATGGCCTCGCCACTGACCAAGTTCAGCTGACCCCCGCTTTCCGTC
>JBDGVT010000101.1:0-11081 GCA_039585495.1 Gemmatimonadota bacterium
TCGTCGCTGACGACACGCCAGTTCGGCGGTCCGCCCGAACGGCCGTTGGCCTCGACGTACGTCTTCGATGTCTCCTCGATGATCTTCCGCGGCTGCCCCGTGGACGCATCGGCAACGTACAGCTGGAGCGTGTCGTAGCTGCGCACGCCGCGGGTGAAGAAGACGGCGTCGGAGTCGTTCCCCCACTTCACGTCCTTCCAGATGGTGTCGGCGGTCAGGCCGCAACACGAGGTGTTGACCGCGTCCATCGGGTCCAGGTCGACGCGGGCCTGTCCGCCACCGTCGACGTCGAACACATGGATTTCGTAGGTCGGGATGACCGAATCGCCGGGGAGCGCCACGCGGTAGCTGTGCAGCGCCGGCCGACCCGTCTTCGTCTCGAGGAGGTGAAGGGACTCCACGTTCCGCTCGTCGAATCGATGCGTGACGATCCGACGAGAATCCGCCGACCAGATCAATACAGGCGGCGATTCACGCTCCTGTCGGGCCTGAGTCACCACGGAGCAGCACCCCTCGGGCGGAGCCGCGTACCCGAAGTTCTCCGATCCGTCTCTCGACAGCCGTCTCTCCGTTCCCGTGTCCGCCTCGCGAACCCACAGGTCGTCGTCGCGGGTGAAGGCGATCCAACGACCGTCGGGAGAGGGGCGTTCGGTCCGCGGAGGGACTGCGATCGAATCCGGCCCCGTGCAGACATACGCGCTGACAGAACAGCTCCAGCGCACGGAGTCCGCGAGGTGGAACAGGATGGTCTCCCCGTCGCCGAAGTCGAAGGTCTCGAAGGGTAGCCGGGTCCCGACGTACGAGGTGTCCGCCGCCACCGAGAGTGCGGCAGCCAGCCGAGCGTGGTCGAAAGCCGCCGTACGCGACCCGGCCGCGGCGTCGACGAGTACGAATTCGTAGCCTTCGGGGCCGTGGCTTCTGTACCAGAAGCGGCTGGCGTCGAGCCATTGAGGATTCATGGCTTCGCCGTGCACGAGCGTCCGGGCGTTCCAGCCCAGGAATTGATCGGCGCGCGCGTAGTCGTCCGCGGTCGTCTGGCCCGAACCGGGAGCGGCTCCGGCGGTCAGGGCCATGAGTGAGAATAGGACGGTTCGGATGCGTGGCACGGGACCCCCTGGGCCGAGTCAGATCGTGGCCGTATCGGGGCAGCGCCCTCCCGGCCGGACAGCGCACATGACGCCACTCGGTCCAGAGCGTCAAGTCCTTGATAGACTGCGAAGACGCCCCTACCGTCATCGACGTCTCGACGCCCTTTTCCTTGAGGCCTCACGCTCCGATGAGGAAGCGTCTTATTTCGACTGGCCCTAACGCCCGAATTGCCATGAAGAGGTGGTCCATCCTCCTGGTCTTCGCGGTGGTCGCCGGATGCGATCGGGGCCGGCAGCCCGAAGTCGTCGCGCGATCCGGCGAATGGACACTCGATGTGAGCCGGCTCGCCGACCTGCTGGTGCTGGCCCAGCCGTTCCCCCTCGAGTTCGAACCCACGGCTGAGTTGGCGCGCCACTGGATCGCAGCTTCGGCGATGACTCAACGCGCCGCGGCCGGAGAGTCCTTTGCGAGCGACGATGCGGTCGAGACGTCGACGTGGCTCGAACGGCGTGAGGCGCTCCTGGGTATAGAGCGGGAGGACCGCCTTCGATCGGTCGTCGTCGAGTCTCCGGAAGCCGTCTTCCTCGAGGGCGACATTCGACTCGTGGCGCACGTGCTTCGCCAGGTAGGACCGGAGACCCCGGCCGCCGAGCGCGACCTGCAGCGACGGACCAGTGAGCGGATTCTGGCGACGCTCGTCCGGGGCGGAGGTTGGAGCGGGGCGGTGGCCGAGAGTGAGGATGTCGATACCCGATCCTCAGCGGGACTCTTGGGGATCTTCGCGGCCGGAGAACTGCCCACGGCTCTCGATCGTGCTGCGTTCGGGTTGCAGCCCGGTCAGGTATCGTCGGTCGTCGAGTCACCGCTGGGCTTCCACATTCTCTATCGGCCGCGCTATGAGGACGTAGCGGATCTCTTCGCCACGAGGCTCCGGGCTCGTCGCCTCATGGAAGCTGACGTGGAGGCCAACCGACAGATTCTCGAACAGCGGCGTGTGACACGCTCGCCGGACGGACCGGCGTTGCTTCGGCGGATGGCCGGACAGCCCCGATCCTGGCTCGGGTCCACGGCGGAGGTCGTGTCGTGGCAGGGAGGCGCACTCAGCGAGGGGACTGTCGCACACTATGTGGCCGGTCTCCCGGCTGCGTCTCGTATCGAGATGACCACCGGAGCCGATTCCACACTGACCCTGTTTCTCGACGACCTGGCCGTGCGTGAGCTTCGTCTCCTCGACGCTCAGGACAGGGGGCTCGAGCTCGATGCGGCGCTGCTCGCGCAGCTTCGCGGCCAGCACGAATCCGAGATCGCGGAGTGGTTCGTCGCGCTCGAGATCGGGGAGGGTGAAGCTGCGGGCAGGGACGCGGTCGAGCGCCATATGGAGGGGCTGGTAGCGCGCCAACGCGCGGCCCCGGCACTCCCGCTCCTTTTCGAGGTATGGTTGCTCGACGAAGTGGCGTGGAGTCTATCGGACTCGGGAGTGGAAGGCGCCATTGCCAAGGCCCGCACGATGCTAGAGAATGCGGGCCGCTGAGGCAGGACGGTGAAAATGGACAGGGAACAGAGACACAGAACCGAACGCACGAACGTGCCCCGGAACGGGACGTTTCTCGTGGTGATCGTCGCGTCGTTCCTGGTGGCGTGTGGGTCTTCTCAGGATATGCCTGTAGCCGGTGATCCTGGAGAGCACATCGCTGGCCTCGACGACGGTGAGCGAGGCCGGTTCCTTCTCGGCCGCGCACTCTTCCAGCGCCTCGCAACGGCCGACGAAGGGGTCGGCCCGCTGTTCAACGCGGAACGATGCAGCAGCTGCCACGACGAGCCCGCGTCAGGGGGCGGTGGTACCGAGATCCTGGTCCTGAAGGCGACTCGATTCGCCGATGGAGTCTGCGACCCGCTCCTGGGGTCCGGCGGCGACAACATCCAACTCCGCGCGACCGACCTCCTGCTCGCGCACGGGTTGGGTCCCGAGGACATTCCGGGCGAAGCGACTGACAGCGTCTACGTCGTCGCGCCCCCGCTCTACGGCCTCGGCCTCATCGAGGCGGTTCCGGACGCCGTCCTCGAGGAGTGGGCAGACCCGGACGACACAGACGGGGACGGCATCTCGGGCCGACTTGCGCGCAGACCGAACGGCAGCAGCGCCCGCTTCGGACGAAAGGGTGATGCCTCGTCCGTGCAGGAGTTCATCGATGGGGCGCTCCGTGCCGAGTTGGGCCTGACGACGCCCGACAATCCCGTCGAGGAGACGCGGAACGGAGTCCCGGTCCCGCCGGAGTCCGATCCGGTGCCCGAGCCCGAAATCGACGCCGAGGGTGTTGGCCTGCTCACCGACTACGTCCGGCTTCTTGGAGCGCCCGCGCGCGCCGACGAAGCGACGGCCGAGGCGCTCAGAGGCGAGGGGCTTTTCGAGGAAACCGGGTGCACGAAGTGCCACAGGCGAGAGATGCGTACCGGACCGTCGGACATCGCCGCGCTCGACTCCCGTGACATCGAGCCGTGGTCGGACTTCCTGGTTCACGACCTCGGCGATCCGGCAGGCGACGTATGCAGCCCCGACGTCGCTCCCGGGGAGTACAGGACAGCCGCCTTGTGGGGGCTCCGGCTCCGTGATCGTTACATGCACGATGGCCTGGCGACCGATCTCACCGCTGCGGTTTCGCGGCACGGAGGAGAAGGCGAGGGCGCGCGCGACGCGTTCTTGACCCTATCCGAAGCCGATCGCTCGGCTCTCCTCGCGTTTCTCTCGACGCTCTGACCCACGACGGTTACATGGTTCAGCTCATCGATGTAGGCAGACACTTCGGAGACCACCGTGCCCTGGGCCCGGTCTCGCTCGAGATCCCCGAAGGCAGCACCGTGGGGTTTCTCGGCCTGAACGGGGTGGGCAAGACCACCTTGCTCCGGATTCTCGCATGTGACCTTCGACCCACGCGTGGTCAGGCGCTCGTCGGCGGGGTCGACGTTCTGGAGGACCCGCACACGGTTCGGAAGAAGGTGGGATATCTGCCGGAGACGCCGCCCCTGTACCATGACATGACGGTTCGTGACTACCTGTCGTTCGCCGGACGGATCAGGGGGCTGGACTCGGGCACCCTCACCCGCCGGATCGCCGAAGTAGAGGAGACCACCAACATCACCCACAAGGATGGGGAGACCATTCGGCATCTGTCCCACGGGTACAAGCAAAGGGTCGGTGTCGCCCAGGCTCTGATCCACGAGCCCGAGATCCTTATTCTCGATGAGCCGACGAACGGTCTCGACCCGGTCCAGATCCGGGAGATGCGCGACTTGATCCGGACCCTCCGGCGCAAACACACCATCCTCATCTCGAGTCACATCCTCACAGAGATCAGCGAGACCTGTGACGAGATTCTCATTCTGAATGCGGGGGAGATTGTGGCCTCGGGCTCCGAACACGACCTGTCCGGGGCGGTGCTGCGCTCGACTGGAATGACTCTCGATGTGCGTTTCGGTCCGGACCGAGGGAATGGAGAGGGGGCAGCGAACGAGGTACTGACACTCCTACGTGCGCTTCCGGAAGTCATCGATGCCGAGGTCGGGGAGCGCGAAGGGGACACGGTCTCGTACCGACTGAACGGAACAGAGGACGTGCGGGCTCAGGTATGCCGAGCGGTCGTGGAGGCGGGGCATGACGTCGTACGCCTCGACAAGGCAGCGCGTGAACTCGAGCGGATCTTCATTGAACTCGTGGGTGGGGGTGCGGACGCATGAGTGGGGTTCGAGCGGTGTTCGAGCGGGAACTGGGGGCGTACCTCCGGTCGTCGATCGGCTACCTGATCGGAGCAGTCGTCCTGCTTCTCGATGGTCTGCTCTTCTACGCGCAGGCGCTTGGACCGGCTGCGGGCGAACGGATTTCGGGAGAGGTCCTCGCAGGGTTCTTCCTCAATGCGAGTGGCTTGACCGCGATCGCGGCGCTGGTCCTGTCGATCCGCCTCATCGCCGAGGAGCGTCAGACCGGCACACACATCCTTCTCACGACCTCTCCCCTGCGGGACTGGGAGATCGTTCTGGGGAAGTATTTCGGGGCCCTCGTGTTCCTCACGGGGATCACCCTCCTCACCTTATATATGCCGCTTCTCATTTTCGTGAACGGCAAGGTCTCGCTGGCTCAGATTCTGGTCGGCTATTTCGGGTTGATTCTGTTCGGCGCGGCCAACCTGGCCATCGGGGTGTTCGCGACGGCGTTCGCGCGGCACCAATTGGTCGCGGCCGCAACGGGCGCGGTGATCACCGCGACCATGTTCCTCCTTTGGCCGTTGTCCAGCGTGGTCGACCCTCCGGCCTCGCGGCTCTTTGCGTCGCTCGCCATCCATGGCCGCCACTTCTCCGGATTCCAGGCGGGCCTGCTGCACACGCGTGACGTCTTCTATTACCTGGCCGTGACGTACTTCTTCCTTCTCGCAGCCATCAAGGTCATGGAGGCGAAGCGATGGGAATGAAGCGTGATTGGCTGACCTGGGCCGTGGTGGGCGGACTCATTTCGGTGTTCATCGGTGAGCGCGTGCTCTTCAGCGTCTTCGCCGCACGTCTTCTCTTCACCGGCATGGGCACACTCATCGTGTTCGCCGGTGCGGCGTGGCGCTTCAGCGAGTGGCACCGAGCCGAGGGCGACGACCGACGTGTCGAATTGGTTTTCGCGCTCGCGTACCTCGGATGCGGCCTGGCACTCATCGGGTTCGGCTTCTCGAGCGAGGATGGGGTTCGGTTACTCGGGCTCGAGTTCGAGAGCGTCGTAAGTGAGGAGCGCTTCAGGCGCATCTTTCTCGTGGGGTCCGCGATCCTCGCCCTCGTCGCCCTTCTCCCCGCGTTCGCCGCACAATGGGCGATTCAGTGGTCAGGGGGAGGGAGCGAAGGGCGGAGCCGAGTCGAGCTTCTGCGGGCCACCGAGATGGCGACGAGCGCGCTGAGCGTCGCGCTTGCGGCGGGCTTACTTTCTCTGGGCGGCTACGTCACACATCACCGCGATCAGACGTTCGACGCCAGCTATTTCAAGACGTCGACCCCTGGCACGGCCGTCCAGGAGATCGTGTCCGGCCTGGGAGAACCACTGCGTGTGCTCCTCTTCTTCCCCGAGGTCGATCTCGTGAAGGACGAGGTCTTCGGTTACTTCGGGCAACTCGCCAACGAGACGGACAACGTCCTCATCGAGGAGTACGATCGTCTGGCGTATCCGCTCCTCGCACAGCAATACGATATCTCGGACGACGGCTGGGTATTGATGATCCGGGGAGATCAGGTCGTGCGCTTCGGGCTCCCGATCGAGTTGAATGCCGCCCGTGCCCGTCTGCGCCTTCTCGACGGTCAGGTCCAGTCTCAGCTGCTCAGGTTGGCCCGGAATCGTCGGTACGTGTACATGACGGTGGGTCATGGTGAGCTCAACGACGCGCTCGGGACGAGTGGCGCGGGGGCGGGTGACGCCGATGAGCGGGCGCTCCCTGAACTCGAGGGCGTACTCGAGCTCATGAGCTACGGGGCCCGTCAACTAGGACTCCGCACCGGCCTCGGTGACCGAATTCCGGACGATGCGGTCGCCTTGTTCGTGCTGGGACCCCAACGGCCCTTCCTGCCGCAGGAGCTCAGAGCGGTCCAGGAATACCTCGATCGAGGTGGCTCGCTGCTTCTCGCGCTCGAGCCCGGGTCCGCGTTCACGCTCGACGGTCTGCGCGAGCGGCTCGGGGTCGACTTCATTTCGGTAGGGCTCGCGGACGAGCAGGCACACATGAGGCAGCGTGGCGGTGTCTCCGATCGACGTCTGATCGTGACCAACCTCTTCTCCTCCCATGCCTCGGTCACGACGGCGGGCCGTCGGGGCGTCGGGGCGGGCATTGCGCTCGCCGGAGCCGGTCACCTGGTTCCTGCCGAAGACGTGGACGGCCCGAGGGTCCAGTTCACCATCGGGGCTCTGAGTTCGACCTTCGCCGACCTCAACGGGAACTTCAGGTTCGATCCACCGGCCGAGACGAAGGAACCCAAGGACCTCGCGGCCGCCATCGAAGGCGGCACCGGCGGAGTCGACGGGATGCGCGCACTGGTGTTCGCGGACGCCGACCTGTTTTCGGACGGGGTCCTCGCCAGCGTGGAGGCGAATCGAGCCATCGTGGCGGACGGGCTCCGGTGGCTGGGGCGCGAAGAGGCATTCTCGGGTGAGGTGGTGTCCGAGGCTGATCTGCCGATCGCCCACACGCGGGCGGAGGATGTCGTCTGGTTCTACCTGATCATTCTCGGTGCTCCGGCCCTGGTCGCGCTGGGCCGTTGGGTGGCCGTGGTCGTGGGACGGAGAAGGAGAGCCGCATGAGGGGAGTCTGGGTACACGGGGGGCTGCTACTCGTGATGACCGCGCTCGCGCTGTCGACCTCCACGAGCGAGCGGTACGTCAGGACGGACGCCGAATGGAGCTCCGTCTGGCAGCGCGACAGCGCCGATCTGGTATCGGTCAGCTATCGCTCGGCTCGGGGCGAGCTGCGACTGAGTCGCCGGACCGAGGACGGCGAGTCGTTCGTATGGGGCACCGAGATGGGCAGTGGGCAGGGGAACGAGGAACTGAGTTTCCCGGTGGGCGTTCCAGGCGCCGAAATCGTGACCGCTCTCGGTGACTTCAAGGTCCCCCGGATCTTGGGAGCGATCTCCGCCGGACGAGTCGGTGAGTTCGGGTTCGTCGAGCCCGCCGGCACGATGACGGTGAACTTCGTCGACGGCACCCGAACCATCGAGGTCGGCGGTGCCGTTCACGGAACGGAAGATCGGTACGCCCGAGATGCGGAAACGCTCGAGGCCTTCGTTCTGCCGGGAGCCATCATCGAGCCGCTCAGTCTCGGCTCGGAAGCCGTGCGAGAGCGGCGCCTCCACTATTTCCTGCCGTCGGACGTCGCGCGGGTGCATCTCCGGAGTCGGGGGAGCGAGCGGCAGATGTTGCGCAGCGCCACCGATCCAGGGGTGCCTTCGGTCTGGCTCCGCCCAGACGCCCCAGGACAGCGAGACCAGACGTTCGCCAACTTCATGGAGCGGATCGAGCAGCTGGCCATCGACAGTTTCAGGTACACAGTGGTACCGGAGGCCCTGGATGTGATCCTGTTCATCGAGTACTACGCTGCCGATGAGGAGGTAATAGGGTTCATGGAACTCTCTCGCCTCCTACCGGACGGACCGTATTTCGTCCGCACCGAGCGCACGCGGATCCACGCGCAGGCCTTCAATCAGGCGTCAGCCACGGTTGAGCAGGACCTTCAGGCCGTGTTTTGACCGCGAACCGGGGCCCTCGAGGCTAGTTCCGGGCCCTGCGACGATGACATGTCATCGGGGGGGATTTCGGACTCCTTCGATTGCGAACCGGGGCGTGGCGTTGTACAATGGCATCGCGTCGAATGTCGCCACGGGCAAGGCTGTTCGTGGGGGCGCACTGAAAACACCGCCTCATTCCCTGGGATGAGGGGGCGTTTCTCGGTTTTGGCGTATGGGGTGGGGAGGGGCGGAGGAGCAGTTGTTTCACCCAATTCAATGAGGCAAGCGTCATGAGAACACGCTACCGACTCACAGTTTTACCGGCCGCTCTTCTCGCGGCAGCCACCCTGGGCTTTTCGCCCGGCTCGGCTGCGGCGCAGGAAGGCGTGGTTACCGGCGACATCGTCGCCGCGACCACCGGCCAGCCGATCAACGGCGCGCAGGTCACAGTCGAGGGGACAGCCCTCGGTGGCCTGACCAACGTCAATGGTCGGTACCTGATCACCCGCGTGCCGGCCGGCACGTACACGCTGACGGTCATTAACGTTGGCTACGGCTCGCAGAGCCAGCAGGTCACAGTTACGGCTGGTGGTACCGTCCGTGCCGACTTCCGTCTGGAAGTCTCGGCGATCGATCTCGACGAGATCGTCGTCACGGGTACCGCTGGTGCGGTTGAGCGCCGGAAGATTGGTGTGGCGATCGGATCCGTCGACGTGTCGGCGATGTCTGAGGTCACTCCGGTCGACGGTTTCAGCCAGGTGCTCGAGGGTCGTATCCCCGGCGTTCGCTCCATCGGAGCGGTCGGTGGTGTCGGCGCCACGCGTGAGCTGAGAATCCGCGGTACGGACTCCTTCTCGCTCGGTCAGCGTCCCGTCATCTACATCGACGGCGTGCGCGTAGATAGCCGAGGCGGAGAGTGGGGCAGTGGAACAGGCGGCAGCACGACGTGCTGTGCGTTCTCCGGCGGTGCCGGTGAGGACCGTCTGTCCGACCTGAACCCGGACGAGATCGATCGCATCGAGGTCCTCAAGGGCCCCGCGGCGGCGACGCTCTACGGTTCGGAAGCTTCCGGCGGCGTGATCCAGATCTTCACGAAGCGCGGTCGCAGCAACAGTTCGGCGAATTTCTCGTTCGGCGCGTCGGTCGGTGCGAACCGCCACCGTCCGAACTTCCCGACGAAGTTGAAGTCCACGATCGTCAACGACGGTTTCAGGGCGTTCGATCCGAACGAGACGTTGATCGAGAACGGCCTCATCAACAGCTACGACATGACCGTTGATGGTGGTGGTGAAGAAGTGACCTACTTCGTGTCCGGTGGATTCAGCTACGAAGAAGGTTCGATCAAGCCGAACGATCAGACGCGCGGTAACCTGCGTGTGAACCTCAACTGGACCGCGGCCGAGAACCTGACCATCGGTGTTTCGTCCGGGTACGTGAGGAATCGCATCTGGTCGCTCCAGTCCGGCAACAACTGGCTGGGCATCTACACCAACGCGCTCCTCGGCAGCCCGTTCAACGCCACGGAAGAAGAGCCGTATGGTGGTGGTCTTGACGTGAACGTGGAGGACGCGCAGGCGATCCGCACGTTCTCCGACACGGACCGTTGGACGGGTTCAGTCGTGATGCAGTTCACGCCGCGCCCGACCTTCACGAACAAGCTTACGGTCGGCCTCGACGCGGTTAACGATCAGAAGACCCGCGACCTGCCGTTCGGACGCCACTACACGTACATCGGCAAGAACGGTGAGCGGAACATCGGGTACCGGAACGCACGGAAGTTCACGGGTGACTACCTCGGTAGCGTGGACTACGATCAGCTGTTCGGCTCCCTCTCCGGTTCGTTCGCGTTCGGAGCCCAGGGTTACTGGGATGTCATCTCGACGTCGATGGCAACAGGTAAGGACTTCGCCGGTGAGGGCGTGACCACCGTTGGTGGTGCTGCCCGGACGTTCGGTGGAGAGGAGTTCTTCGAGGAAATCAACGTCGGCGCGTTCGCACAGAACCGCTTCGACTTGGGCGACCTGTTCGTCACGGCCGCTGTCCGTATCGACGGTAACAGCGCGTTCGGTGAGAACTACGGCTTCCAGGTGTACCCGAAAGCCGACGCCGCATACAACCTTCCATTGGAAGGTGGGATGCTCTCGAGCATGAAGCTGCGTGCCGCGATCGGTATGGCCGGTCGTGCACCTGGTGCGTTTGATCAGTTCCAGACCTATTCGCCGAACACGGTGCTCGACGACCAGGCCGGTGTGTCGCCGGACAACCCTGGTAACGACGCGCTCGAGCCTGAGAACAAGCTCGAGTACGAGCTCGGTGCGGACCTTGGGCTGTTCGGTAACAGGCTCGGGCTCGACGTAACGTACTGGAACGCCAAGACGCAGAACGCACTTCTCGGCATCGCACTGCCGCCGAGTGAGGGCTTCTCCTCCAACCAGCTCCGTAACGTCGGTGAAATCCTGAACCAGGGTGTAGAACTCGCCCTGAACGGGACGGTCATTGATACGGAGGGCCTGCGTTGGAACCTGGGCACCAACTTCGAGTGGCTGAAGAACGAGATCCTCGATCTCGGTGACACGGCGCTTCAGGACTCGCTTCCGATCTACTCCTGTGCGGAGAACTTCGGCTGCACGAGCGCCGAGCCCGAGGGTTGGGAATACCACGAGCGGCTCGGTGGTAACTGGGTCGGTCTGCCCATCGGTGAGCAGATCAGCCGTAACGTCGTCGGCTGGGATGCGACCAACCGGGAGCACATC
>JBDGVT010000102.1:0-24770 GCA_039585495.1 Gemmatimonadota bacterium
TGAGACGCTCGAGCCGGAGCGCGTCGTTGTCGAGCAGGTCGAGGAAGATCGAGTTCAGGAGAACACCCGCGACCTGCGCTGGCGGCGGATACCCATGGATCACGTCCTCTTCCTTCTCTTTGAGGCTCCGATCATAGCGCGTCGAGATCGCCATGATGCGGCGCGCCCCCAGGTGAAGAACCGGAGACAGGGGCGCCGTGAGTCGCATGCCGCCATCACCGTACCAGGACTTGCCCAGCTTGACTGCCGGGAAGAGCATAGGAAGCGCAGCCGATGCCATGACGTGTTCGATCGTGAGCGTAGCCGCTCGAGTGAGTCGCTGCGGTCGCTCCCATTCTTCGATATCGGTTCCCTGCAGCCACGTCACCGAAGAGCCCGTGGAATAGCTTGTCGTACTGATGGCGACCGCCTTGAGGCGGCCGCTCGCGAGGTTGAGCGGAATAGTCGACGAGTCCGCGCACCTGACTATGAGCCGCACCGATGCCGCCCGAGCTCAGCTGCTTCAGCCAGCGCATGCTGCTCAAAGCGAGCGAGCGCGTATCGACGCGGAAGACCTCGCCGACCGTCAGGTTTCCCCACAGCTCCGACAGTTCCTGCACGGACTGGAGGAAGGTGCCGTGATGCGACGCGAGCATGGCGGCGTTCAACGCTCCGGCCGACACACCCGTGATGTAGGGGATGTGCAGCTCGGGAAAGCGGCGTGCCAGGCATCTCAGGAACCCCACCTGATAGGCAGCTCGGGCGCCACCACCACCCATGACCAAGCCCAGGTCCGAGGGTCCGTGCGAGAGGTCGGCGCCCGGCGAAGCCTCGAGCGGGAGGAGCGGTTTGAGGCCGGCCATCAGCCGACGATCGGTCTCCCGATCGCCAGGGTCCCCGCCGCGATGAGGCAAAGCACGATGAGCGTACCGACGATGTGGGGCATGAACGTCTGACTCTCCGGCGGACGACGCTTCATGACGCGGTGCACGGCGTGCGCCAGCACGGCCGCCAGTACCATCATCACGAGATGGCCCCCGAGCTGCGGGCGGTACACTCCGGTGAACAGGTAGATCATTCCGAAGATCACCGTGACGTCGATAGACGCCGTGAAGATGGCGGATAAAACGCGTACGCGCTTGTCGTACTCCCGCTTGGTGACGAGTGCGTACACCGAGTAGCCAATGAGAGCGAGCCCGGCCAGAAGAACCAGGTAGCGGAAGCCCGAGTGTGTGTGTAGCAGCATGAGCGATTGAGTGCCTGTCAGGAGTGCCGTTCGATCGGGGCCAGCATAGCGATCGCCAGGAGCGATCGCGATGACGGCCTCGGTATGAGTACCTTCGTGAACCCGGCCGAGGCCGGACGGATCAGCGGTTCAGCTCGCGTTGCGCCTCCTCCAGAAGTCGACGTGCTTGAAGAATACGATCGCGCTGGGCCTGCGTCGGCGGGTAGAGCGAGCCGGGTCGCACCTGACTTCCGTTCAGTGCCGAGTAGACCTGCTGCACCGAGCGGGCCGCGGCCTGCAGCTTCGCCTGAGGTGTGGTCGGGACGACGCTAGCGCCGCGGCCCCGCCCACCCCGCCCGCCACCGCCGAGTCCGTTCTCACGCATGACCGACTGGATCTGCGCGGTGAGCGCCTGGGCATCGAGCATGAAGCGTTCGCGGCTCTGGTACATGGTGAGGCTGATCGGCATCTCCGGGTCCCCGCGGACCTCGACCTCCGTGGAGGCGGATGTGCCGCGCGCCTCGACGGTCACGGTGTACCGGCCTGGAGAGGTCCAGGGCCCAGGCGTACCGATGGGTCGTGCGAGGTCCGGATCCACGAAGCGCTCCCAGCGCTCCGCCCGGTCAGAGGCCGCGTGGCGAAGATCCCAGTTCACGCGGTGCGTCCCGGTCTGCGCCGGCACAGCCATTTCCCGAACGAGCATACCGGACTCGTTGGTCACGCGGAGCGTCGCGTCGCCGCTGCCGGCACCGAGCCGATACGTGATCTCGACGCCGTTGACCGGGTTGGTACCGGCGTAGGCCTCCTGCCCACGGTACGACGTGTCCTTCCGGTACACCCGAATCGTGCCCATCGCGGCCGAGAACACGGTCACGGGAGCGGACGATTCTCCCCACTCGGCCAGTGCGCGTGTGTCGTCCATGATCCAGAAGCCCTGTCCGTGCGTACCCAGCACGAGATCGCGCTCGCGAGGATGCACGACCATATCGTCGTAATGCGTTGTAGGCAGGTTAGGGATCTGCGCCCAGTTGGCGCCGGCATCGGTGCTCGCGAACGCGTGATGCTCGGTGCCCACGAAGAGCGTGCTCGGGTTGTCCGGATGCTCGACGAGGACGTTTACGGAGCCCATCTCGGGGAGTGTCTGGTGGAGCGGTGTCCACGACACGCCGAAGTCGTTGGTGCGGAAAACGTAGGGGCGGAAGTCCCCGTCACGGTGCGCGTCGAAGGTGGCGTATGCGGTGCCCGGTGCCGACGCTGATGCGACGATCCGACTCACATAGGTGCCGTCGGCGAGCCCCGGGACGTTTCCGGAAACCTCGGTCCACGCGGCTCCGCCGTTTCGACTCACCTGCAGATTGCCGTCGTCGAAGCCGACCCAGAGGATCGCTGCATCGAGGGGCGATTCGTCGAGCGTGGTGGCCTCACCGAAGGAGCTGGTTCCATCGTTCGCCGAGATGGTCATATCGCTGCCGCGCACGCCCATGAGCTCGAGCTGATCACGATCGATCTGCCGACTGAGATCACCGGTCGCGGTCCAGGTCGCACCCCGGTCGTGGGAGGTGAAGAATCGGTTGCCGGCAACGTAGAGCACGTTCGGATCGTGATCCGACAGCATCATCGGCGAGGTCCAGTCGAAGCGGTACCGCTCCCCTAGAGGTGGCTCGGGCGAGATGTCCAGGATATCGCCGGTCCGAGTGTCGTAGCGGAAATAGCTGCCGCCATTCGAGCTGCCATAGCTGAGCCGCGAATCGCTCGGATCGGCCTGCCAGTACATGCCATCACCGAATCCATTCTGCATCCAGTCGTCGTTGAGGATCCCAGCCCAGCGGCGCGTCTCGGACGGGCCCATGAAGGAGTGGTTGTCCTGGAGGCCGCCGTAGACCCAGTACGGGTCGCGCATGTCGACGTCGATGGCGTAGAACTGGGCGATCGGGAAGTTGTTGATGCGCCTGAAGCTCGTGCCGCCGTCGTAACTCTCGTGCAACCCCGCGTCACCCCCGAGGTAGAGGTGCTCGGGGTCGGTCGGATCGATCCATAGCGAATGATGGTCGGCGTGCACACCCACGTCGTACGTCGGCGCGATGGCGATCGAACTGAAGGTGCGACCACCGTCGGTGCTGACCGCCGACCGTGTCGCAAGCGTGAACACGCGTTCGTCGTTCGTCGGGTCGATGAAGATGTGGGAGTAGTACATCGGCCGACCATTCGCCGGGTTCACACGCTCCCACATGAGACCTCCGTCCTCGGAGCGATACGTACCCGTCTCGTCGCTTTCGGCGTACTGGATCAACGCCATGAGGACCTGCGGATTGGACTCCGAGATCGCGATCCCGATACGACCTTTGTCGCCCTCGGGCAGGCCACCCTCGAGTTCGTTCCAGCTCCGTCCCCCATCGGTGGTCTTGAAGATCCCGCTGCCGGGTCCACCCCCGTTGAAGCCCCATCCGCGCCTCAAGCGCTGATACGCGGCGGCGTACACGACGTCGGGGTTCGACAGGTCGATGGCGAGGTCGACGACGCCCGTGTATTCGTCGATATAGAGCACCTTGTCCCAAGTGCGTCCGCCGTCCGTCGTGCGGTAGACGCCCCGATCCTCAGATCCCGCCCAGAGGTTTCCGAGCGCTCCGACGTATGCGATGTCCGGGTTGGTCGGGTGCACCTTGATCTTGCCCGTGTGCGCCGTGCCCTCGAGTCCCACGTGCCGCCACGTCTCGCCGGCGTCGTCCGAGCGGTAGACTCCGTTTCCGTAGGAGGTCGATTGCCGGTTGTTCTGCTCGCCCGTGCCCGCATAGATGACGTCCGGATCCGACGGGGCGATCGCGATGTCGCCGAAGGTGCTCACCGGCATGTCGGCGAAGACGTTCCGCCAGGTCTGGCCGCGATTCGTGGTCTTCCACAACCCGCCGGATGCGGCGCCGACATAGATGGTCGAGGGGTCGTGAGGCAGCGCCTCGACATCGTGGATTCGGCCACCTGTGACCGCCGGTCCGATGGCCCGCGGGTAGATGGATGCCATGTCTGCCGTGGTGATCGGCGTCTGTGCTTCGACGTCGAGCGCCGGGACGGACATCGCCCCGACGGTGATCGCGGTGAGAACGAACGATCGGGTGACGTGCCGCATATGCCTTGCTCCTGGTTGCCGCGTGCTATGAATTCTCGTCGATGGCCTGACGGACGATTGCGACGACGTCTTCGTCCATGTCGTCGGCACCGATCATCCAGCGCAGGTAGTCGGGGGCCTCCTTCGCCACGTCGGCGAGCGGCAGACCCTTGTGCTTCCCTCTTCTGAAGACCCGCCCGTCGGCCTCCGCGCTGAACCAGCGATCGACCTCCGTGCGCGTCGGGGAGTACTCCTCGCAATAGGCGTGGAGACCGTCGAGGTCTCGCGGAACGCTTGGGTAGCGCGCCAACTGAGCGCCGAGGACGGCCGCCGAGGTGCGAATGTCCCCCAGCGCGGTGTGCGCTTCCTCGTGCTCACGCTCGAGATAGAAGCGCGCGGCCGCGGAGAGGTCACGACGCTCTTCCCTGTGGAAGATGTTCTGCATGTCGATCACCCGACGCCCATCGAGTGGGAAGTCGACACCGCATCGCTTGAACTCGGTGACGAGCATCGGAATGTCGAAGCGGCGCACGTTGAATCCGGCGAGGTCACAGCCCTCGAGCATCTCGAGCAGGCTGCGGGCGGTGCTGCAGAACGGACGTTCGTTGGCCACGTCGGCATCCGTGATCCCGTGAACAGCGGTCGCTTCGGGAGGGATCGGCATGCCCGGGTTGAAGCGTCTCTCGCGCTCGAGCACGTCTCCGTGCGGGGTCATCTTGATGAACGCGAGTTCGATGATTCGGTCGTTCTTCATGTCGAGACCGGTGGTCTCCAGGTCGAAGAAGACGAGCGGACGCTCCAGGTCGAATGGCAGCTTCATTTCGTCGCCGCCCCCGTCCCTACTCCGGGCTCGCCGGCTCGAGACCGAGGGCATCGAGGACGACGGCTTCCTGGTTGCTGTTGTGCTTCGCTGCCTTGCCCTCTGCAGGGCTCGCGCGTTCGGGACGGGCCGAGTATGAGAGCGGGACCTTCCGCGGCACGACAGCGCGCAGTCGCGGGCCGATGAAGGTCAACGCGCCCATGTTGCTCGGCTCCTCCTGAGCCCACACGACCTCTTTGAGATTCGGAAGGCTCGCGGTCAGTGCGGTCAGCGCCTCTGCCGGGAACGGGTATAGAAGCTCGACGCGTCCGACGGCCACGTGGGTCAACTCCGCCCGACGCGCGTGGCCCTGGATGTCGTAGTAGACCTTGCCGGAGCACAGGACGAGGCGGGTCACCGCAGCGGGGTCCGCGATCGTCGGGTCGGGGAGCACATGACGGAATCCGCCATGGGTGAGCTCCGAGATCGTCGAGGTGGCGAGAGGATGCCGCAGCAGGCTCTTCGGCGTCATCACGATCATCGGCCGTTCGGGCCGACGGAGTGCCTGGCGGCGGAGCATGTGGAAGTACTGGGCCGGCGTCGTGGGATACGTGACGCGCATGTTTCCCTCGGCGCACAGCTGAAGGAAGCGTTCCAGGCGTGCGCTCGAGTGTTCGGGTCCCTGTCCTTCGTATCCGTGCGGGAGGAGCAGTGTGAGTCGCGAGTACTGCCCCCACTTGGTGTGTCCCGACGAAAGGAACTGATCGATCATGACCTGGGCGACGTTGACGAAATCGCCGAACTGGGCCTCCCAAAGCACCGCGTCGGTCTCGGCACCCACAGAATACCCGTACTCGAAACCGACCACGCCCGTCTCGGTCAGCGGCGAGTTGTAGATCTCGAGGCGCGCGTCGGCGACCTGGCTGAGCGGTACGAATTCGTCGCCCGTCTCGGAGTCGTGCAGCACCATGTGTCGATGGCTGAACGTGCCTCGCTGCACGTCCTGGCCGGTCAGGCGTACCGGAATGCCCTCTGCGATCAGGCTTCCGAAGGCGAGCGCTTCGGCGTGTCCCCAATCGACCGTACGATCGGGAGCGAAGCGGTCCGCACGGCGGCCCAGCTGACGCCACAACTTCGGATGTGGGGCGAATCCTTCCGGCACGTCGACTGTGGCGTCGTTGATGCGCTCGAGAAGATCGAGGGCGATGCCGGTGGTGTCCGGGACGACGGGGACCTCGCGCTCTTCGTCGGGACTGTCGTCTTCGACGGGCGCGTATTCTCGGACGTGGTCCTGCACCTCGCGGAGCTCAGCTGTGATGTCGGTGCGCATCGCAGCGACCTGTTCATCGGTGATGACGCCCTCGCCGATGAGCTGGTTGGAGTAGATCTCCTGAACGGTAGGATGCGCGTCGATCGCCTTGTATTTGACCGGCTGTGTGTACGCCGGCTCATCACCCTCGTTGTGGCCGTGTCTGCGGTAGCCGACGAGATCGATGACGAAGTCGTCGTGGAACTCTGCCCGGAAGGCCATCGCCAGGCGCACCGCGCCGAGGCACGCTTCGGGGTCGTCGGCGTTCACGTGGACGATCGGGATGCCGTAGCCCTTGGCGAGATCACTCGAGTAGAAGGTTGAACGTCCGTCGCGCGGGTTGGTGGTGAAGCCGACCTGGTTGTTGACGATCAGGTGGATCGTGCCGCCGACGTCGTAGCCATCGAGGCGCGCCATATTGAGCGTCTCGGCGACCACACCCTCCGCTGCGAATGCAGCGTCTCCGTGCATGAGCACCGGAACGACCGAGTCGTGGTCGGGGCGTGAATCCTTCGAGGTGCCGTCGAACTGTTTTGCGCGGGCCATCCCTACGACGACCGGGTTCACGAACTCGAGGTGGCTGGGGTTGGGCGCCAGGGTGATGTTGATCTTTCCGACCCCCTCGACGTCGCGCACGCCCCGGGCGCCGTGGTGGTACTTCACATCCCCGGTGCCTTCCACATCGAGCTGGCCACCCTTCACCGACGGACCCTCGAACTCGGCGAGAAGCTCTCCGTAGGACACGCCAACGGTATGGGTCAGGACGTTCAGGCGGCCTCGGTGTGCCATGCCGAGGACGACATCGCGGGCACCGCCCTTCGCCGATTGCTCGATGACGAGGTCGAGCATGGGGACGAGAATGTCGTTGCCCTCGAGCGAGAAGCGCTTTTGCCCCAGGTACGTTCGGTGCAGGAACTGCTCGAGCCCCTCGGCATGGCTGATCCTCTTCAGGAGCGCTCGTTTCGCGGCCGGGTCGAGTGACGGTAGATGTGTGCCTGCTTCCACCTGGTTCCAGAGCCAGTCGACCTTCAGGTGATCGTCGAGATGCTCGAACTCGTATCCGATCGAGCCGGCGTATACATCGCCCAATTCGGCGAGCGCGTCGGCGACGGAGCGATTCCCCTGGTCTCCGTTCTCGGCCAGGATCAGCGAGGCCGGGAGCTCGCGGAGTTCTTCGGTGGACGTGCCGTAGAATGCCGGCGAGAGCTGGGGATGCCCCGGTGGTTCACTGCCGAGCGGGTCGATGCGGGCGAGCTGGTGACCGTGATCGCGGAATGCCTGGATCAGGGCCGTTGCCCGGGAAACGGCCGGCAGAAGCTTGAGAAGCGGATGCGTCGGGGAAGAAGCCGTTAGGGGCGGGGCGGGCGCTGCCTCGGGCGCTGCCTCGGGCGCTGCCTCGGGCGCTGCCTGCGGTGTTTCGGCCGCGATCTCCGTGGAGTCGGGGGCGGGTTCCGCTGGAGCGGCGGGTGATGCCGGGACGACCTCGACCGACGGTGGGGGCTCGGCGGGTGGCGCTACGGCCGGCTCGACCGTCGACGGGGCACGCCCGTCGCTCAACTGATCGGGGATGAGCAGCCCTTCGGCGATGGCGATTTCGGCCCCGTTTTCGAACAGGCGTCGCCACTCCGGCGATACCGAATCCGGATTGCGTGCGTATTCCTCGAACATCGCCTGTGCGTAGGCGGCGTTCTGGCTGTCGAAAAGGGTGTCGTCCGTCACGATCCGATCGCTCTGGGCCCTGGTGAGGAGGGGTCCCGTCCTCGGGACGGATAACCTACTGCATTTTCCGCGGTGGCAGGAGTGTTTCAGGGGCCTTCGGCCGTCCGCGAGGGGGTCAGGCGATAAGGGAATTGCGCCGAGTACGCGGCGTCCGGTAGCATGAGCGCCCGTGACCAATGCCGACGCTCCATCCCGAGGCTTCACCAGGGTCCGCGAGATTCCCGATGCGCGGCTACCCGCCCTCGTGCATCCCGAGTGGCTGGGGTCGTTCCCGTGGCTCCGGCAGGGGACGACCGTGCGGGGTGACCGGAATCCGCCTTTCGACCTCGGACTCTTCAGCACGGGTTCGACCGAAGAAGTCGTTTTGAGACACTGGGCCGAACTCCTGGAGGCGACAGGCGCAAGGAGCGCCATCCACGCGCAGCAGGTGCACGAGGCCACCGTGCGGTGTCATGCGCGGGACGCGGCGTGGGATGCACCGCAGGTGGATGCGGTCGATCGGCCCGGGATCCCGGTCCTCGTGGAGCCGTGCGACGGGCACGTGACCGGCCAGGAGGGCGTGCTTCTCGCGGTGACCGTGGCGGATTGCGTGCCCGTGTTCGTGGTCGATCCGACCCAAAGGGCCGTCGGAGCGCTCCACGCCGGGTGGCGCGGTACTGCGGGTGGGGTGGTCGAGGCCGGCCTGTCCCTGATGACCTCGGCGTTCGGAAGTCGCCCTGGTGACCTCCACGTCCATCTGGGCCCCTCCATCTGTGCTGCGTGTTATGAGGTCGGCCCCGAGGTGTTCGAAGCACTCGAGCAGCCGATGCCCGGTGGGCCGAAGCCGATCGATCTGCGCACGATCGTGGCCGAGCGGGCTTTCGAAGCGGGGGTCGAAGCGGGCCGGATCACGATTTCGGCCCACTGCACGCGGTGCACGGACAGTGACCTCTTTTCCCACCGGGGAGGCGATGCGGGCCGCCAGGTCGGGTACGTGAGCGTGATCGAATGACGGGCTCTCCGGACCACCGGGCAGGCCTGTGCGCCGACTGCGCCCATCATCGGATCACGGGGAATCGACGAGGTTCGCGTTTCTACATGTGTGGACTGGCCAAGACGGACACGCGCTTCAGGCGTTATCCTCCGCTGCCGGTCGTTTCCTGCCCCGGATACGAGCAGGGCGCGCCGGATCCATGGTCCGAATACCGGCATGAGGATTCGGACGACGAGTCATGAACGAGAGGAGAATGGCAATGAGTGATCCTTTATATGTAGCACGCGCGTCGGTCGAGAAGATCGACGGGCTTCACCGCCGGGCCACGCTCGAGGAAGGGACCACGCTCGAGTTTGGTGTGCATGGCGCCATCAAGGCGCACTACCGCCTCGATTCCGCGCCGGACCTCCCGCTCCCCGTCGACTACCTGGTGGCTGCCGCCGCTGGTTGACTACTCGGGACACTCAATGGCGCACTGGAGGTGCGCGGGATTGCAGTTCCGAACGGATCCATCAGCTGTACGGCTGAGGGTACGAACGAGGTCGTGGACCGGATTATTTTGCTGACGAAGATCCATGTGCACTACACGATCCGTCTGCCGGAAGGGGCCGATCAAGAGAAAGTGGATCGGGCCTTGGAGACGCACGTGGCGAAGTGTCCTACGGCCCAGAGCATCAAAGACTCGGTAGACGTGACCTGGACGGTGGACTTCGTGGAGAGCTAGTCCGACGCGGAGTCGGTCCGGGGCTACTCCGCGAGCAGGTCCCCGACTGCGTCGATGAGCTCCGCACGCAGGATTTCGGCCCTCTCGCTGAGGTCCCGCTGTCGACGTTGGTACTCACTTCGTCCCTCTGCTGTCTCGACGCACACGGGCTCGAAGCCAAGGTCTCGGAGGTCGTAGGGACTGGCTTGCATGTCGAGCACCCGAAGTTCTGCCGCCAGCTCGAAGCAATTCAGCAGGAGGTCACTCCCGATCCAGGGCATGGCGGTGTAGGCCCAGCGATAGAGATCCATGTTGGCATGGATACAGCCAGGCTGCTCCATTTCGTGGCGGACGGACCAGTCGAGTTGGATACCCCGGCGTGGCGAATGTCGTGACCGCGGTAGACCATTGCCCACTCGTGCACCCCGTAGCATCCGAAGTTGGCGGGCCGACTCTGCGTGGCCGCCAGCACGTTCGCGACCAGGCTCAACTGCTCGCGTCCCTCATGTGAGAGAGCGCCGAGGTCACGCCTGATGACGCCGTCAGCGGCGCGGTATTCCGGTGGCCTGAAGCGTTCGCGAGCGTCCGGCGTGTCTTCGAGGGATTCGGACGGAGCAGGGTGCCAGGTCTCGAGCTTCCCCGGCGAGTACATGTAGTATTGGAAGAGGAAATCGTGGACCGGGTGCGGCTCGTGCCGAGAGCGACGCTCTTTGGCGAGGTGTGCCTCGGCGCGCGCCTGCCACTCCATGGAGGTCAGCAGAGTACGTATCTCGATTATCATGTTCGGCGACGCGCGCCGACTATCCATAAAGATCCGACAAGATGCCCGACTTCAAATGTACCGTGTGTGACGAGCCGTTCAGTATCCCAGACGCCACGCTCGCGAAGTATCCGAACTGGGAGCCCAAGTACTGCCGAGAGCATTCGCCCAAGAGAAGGGGTGCGGCGAAGAAGGGTACTACGAAGAAGAGTACGCCCAAGAAGCGCCGACCCTCGAGTGCTTCCAAGGAAGAGAACCTGACTCGAGCCGAGGTGCTCGCGAAATACACGGAGGGCCCCACGACAGGGGTCTTTACGGACGGAAGCAGTCATCCGAATCCAGGCCCAGGCGGGTGGGGATTCGTGTGGGTGACGGATGACGAGATCCAGACCGAGGGTCATGGAGCGGCGGACGACACGACGAACAACCGCATGGAGCTCATGGCGCTCATCGAGGCGTATCGGGCCCTGCCGGAGGATGCTTCGGTGACCGTCTTCTCGGACAGCCAGCTGTGCGTGAACACGATTACCAAGTGGGCTCCGGCCTGGGAGAAGAAGGGATGGACGCGTAAGGGTGACCCGCTCAAGAACCTGGACCTGGTGAAGGAACTGCTCGAACTCTTCCGAGCGCACCCGGGTTGTCCGCTGGAGTGGATGAGGGCGCACGCCGGCTCGCGGTGGAACGAGTACGCCGACTCGTTGGCCACGGCGTGGAGGCGCTCGGAGGTCTAGCTCCCGAGGTGTCAGGGTCGGCCGGACCGGGACGCATGAACCCGTAACTGACCACCACCCGTAAGGAGAAAGGTCTGCCGGCTCGGCGGGCGAACATTTCCGCACGGATGGGATATGCAGGATCTCAAGTACGCGCTGCGCTTCCTCGCTTCACGGTGGGGCATCTCGTCCGTCGCGGTTGTCGTCATGAGCCTGGGGATCGGTCTCACGGCCACGATGTTCGCGATCATCGATGGGGTCGTACTCTCGGGCCCGGACTATCCGGACCTCGACGAGGTCGTCTACCTCCAGACGACCATTTCGCAAAGCGAGTTCACTCAGTCGGTCCGCATCCACGACTACATCGACTGGGAAGAACAGCAGACGGTCTTCGAAGAGATGGGCGCGTACTACGGCGTTACCGCGAGTCTGTCCGGAGACGACGCGCGGGCCGAGACGTTCACCGGGGTGCGCCTCACCGCGAGCAACTTCGACCTCCTCGAGGCCCGTCCTTTCATGGGCAGGGGGTTAACGGCTGAAGATGACTTCCGGGCCGACCACGATGTCGTCGTGCTCGGGTACCACCTGTGGGTGAACCGGTTCGATCGGGATCCCGACATCATTGGCAAGGCGATCCGCATCAACGCTCGGCCGACGACTGTGATCGGTGTGATGCCGGATGGTTTCCGCTTTCCCGAGTTGCACGACCTCTGGATGCCGATCAGCGTGGATCCGAGTGCTGTGGAGCGTGGTGGTGGGGTGCGGATGGCCGTGCTCGCCCGACTCGCCGACGGTGTCACCGAGGAAGAGGCGCTGTCGCAGCTAACCGGGATTGCCGCTCGGATATCGCAGCAGTATCCAGAGTTCAACCGAGACGTGGTCCCGGTCATGGAGTCCTGGGTCGACGCGCAGTTCGTCGATCAGGAGACGAAGGGTCTGCTCTACACGATGCTCGTGGCCGTGATCGGCGTACTGCTGATTGCCTGCGCGAACGTGGCGAACCTTCTGTTCGCGACGACGATAGCACGCGGCAAGGAACTCGCGGTTCGCACCGCCATGGGTGCGTCACGGACCCGAGTGCTGTCGCAGTTGCTCATCGAGTCGATGCTGCTTGCGATGGGTGGTGCGGTATTCGGCACGGTGCTCTCCAAGTTCTCACTCGACGTGTTCACCAACGTCGTCGTCAGCCTCGGGCCACCCCCATGGATGGTCTTCGAGTTGAACTCGACCGTGATGGTATTCGTGGTTGGGCTGACGTTTGTCTCGGCCCTGGCGTCCGGAATCCTTCCGGCCATCCTGGCCACCCGCACCGACGTAAACGCGACCCTGCAGGATCAGTCGCGTGGGTCATCGAGTCGTAGCGTAGGTCGGTGGTCGACACTTCTGGTCGGGATGGAGGTGGCGCTCTCGTGTGCGCTGCTCGTCGGCGCGGGCCTCATGGTGCGCAGCACCATCGAAGTGAGCAACGCCGACTTCGGTCTGAACAAGCAGGGCGTGATGACGTCGCGCGTGATCATGCCGTTCGAGACCTACCCGGACTCGATGGCCCGCCGTGAGATGAGCGACCTCCTTCTCGCGGAGCTTCAAGCGATGCCCGGTGTGCGCGAGGTCGCGCTCTCATCGAGCCTTCCCGTGATGGGCACCGGGTACGTCTTCTACGGCGTGAGAGATCGCGAGTACGCCAACGACGGAGAGTATTCGTTTTCCGGGTACACCTATGTGTCTCCGAACTTCTTCGATCTGCTCGGTGCCGAGATCGTCGCTGGCCGTGGGTTCGAGGCTACGGACGAAATGGGCGGCCAACGCCTGGTGATCGTGGATCAGCGTTTCGCCGACCTCAACTGGCCCGGAGAGGATCCGCTGGGCCGGCAGGTTCGCCTGGGCAGATCGGAGTCGACGAACCCCTGGCTGACCGTGGTCGGTGTCGTGGGTACGCTCGCGATGTCGGAACCCGGTGACTTCGGTGCGACGCCTCCGGAAGGAATGTTCGTGCCGATGACGCAGCAGCCGGTCAGCGGGCTCTCGATCATGTTGCGGACTGACCGAGATCCTGAAGTGATGGCGCAGCCGCTTCGCGACCTGGTCGCCCGCATCGATCCAGACCTCCCGGTCAGCCTGGTGAGTACGCTGGAGGATCGAATCGCCGAAGAGTCGATGGCGTGGGTCATTATCGGTGGCATGTTCGCCATCTTCGGCGTGGTGGCGCTGATCCTCGCGTCTGTCGGCCTCTATGCCGTCATGGCGTTCTCCGTGAGCCGCCGCAAGACAGAGGTCGGGATCCGGATGGCGCTCGGAGCCCAACAGGGACGGATCATCCGGATGGTGGTCGGACAGGGCTCTCGCCCGTTGGCCGGTGGACTCGCGGTCGGGTTGGTTCTGGCCTTTCTCCTGGCGAAAGCGCTCGGTGCGTTCCTTTTCAACGTCGGCGCTCTCGACCCGGTGACGTACATCGGAGTTCCGGTGCTCCTCGTCGCGGTCAGCCTCGTCGCGCTCATCATCCCGGCGGGGCGCGCCTCCCGAATCGCGCCGGTGGCGGCGCTGCGGGAGGAGTAGGGGGGCGAGTCGGGGGGATGCCCTTGATGCGTGAGCGACCCGAAGCGCATCTTGCCAGCTATGAGCGAGGATCGCACACGTAGTCTTTCTGCGGTCATGTTTGCGGACATGGTCGGCTTTACCGCACTCATGGGTCGAGACGAGGACGCCGACCCGAAGCGCATCTTGCCAGCTATGAGCGAGGATCGCACACGTAGTCTTTCTGCGGTCATGTTTGCGGACATGGTCGGCTTTACCGCACTCATGGGTCGAGACGAGGACGCGGCGCGAGTGCAGCGAGACCGCCAGCGTGAGGTAGTGGGACGCCTCGTCGAACACCACGGGGGAGAAGTCCGCCAGTACTACGGCGATGGTACGCTCAGCCTGTTCGCCAGCGCCGTGGAGGCCGCACGCTGCGCCGTCGCCATCCAGGCCGAGCTGCGAAGTCCGCCCGAAGTCCCGCTCAGAATAGGGATTCACACAGGGGACGTCGTCGACGAGGGCGAGGGCGTGTACGGCGACGGGGTGAACGTTGCCGCTCGGGTCGAATCACTCGCTCCGGTACGCGGCGTGGCGATCTCCGACAAAGTCTTCGACGAGATCAAGAATCACCCTGAGTTGACCGCGGTCTCCATGGGGGCCAAGCACCTCAAAAACGTCTCGCGACCGGTCGAGGTCTTCGTCCTGTCGGGCCAGGGGCTTCCAGCACCAAGCCGGGAGGAGCTGAGGGGCCTGGAGGCTTCTTCTGCCGATCGCCGGCCTCTTTGGCGCTCCCCGAGGGCACTCGTCGTGGGTACGATCGGAGCCCTCCTACTCGGCTCTGGCGTCGTATGGAGCCTGAGCCCGCCAGGGGGAATGGCCGGCGGCCGAACCGCCGCCACTCGGGACACGCCCTCGATTGCGGTGATTCCGTTTCGCAACATGAGCGCTGAAGCCGAGAATGCCGCGTTCTTCGCGGACGGCCTACACGATGACGTTCTGACTCAGCTCGCAAAGGTGGGCTCGATCGACGTGATCGCCCGGACGTCCGTCATGCAGTTTGCCGACTCCGAACTTCCCATTCCGGAGATCGCCCGACAGTTGGGTGTCGGAGCGGTCCTGGAGGGAGGGGTCCAGCGGATCGGGGATCGGATCCGGTTGAACGTGCAGCTCATCGACGCGTCGACAGACACACACCTGTGGGCGGAGACCTACGATCGTGAACTGAGCGCCGAGAGCGTCTTCTCCATCCAGTCAGAGGTCGCGGAGGCGATAACTCAGGCGCTGAGTGCGGTGCTGACCGGTGATGAGCGACTCGCGCTGTCAGAGGTCCCGACGTCCAGCACGGAGGCCTACGAAGCGTACCTCCGCGGTGTGGCTTCAATGAGAGGTTCCCCGCTGCTGGAGGATCACCGGATCGCGGAGGCAGCGTTCGTCGAGGCCGTCGCGCTCGATCCGGAGTTCGCGGTCGCGTTTGCGCGCCTCGCCTATCTCCATCTCGACCTGTACTGGAACGCGCTGGATCGTTCGAGTCGGCGACTCCAACTCGCGACGGAGGCCTTGCAGCGTGCGGAAGAGATCGATGCCGATCATTCCGAAGTCCTTCTCTCCCGAGGCTACTACGACTATTGGGCCTTCCGTGAATATTCAGCAGCGTTGGCTGCGTTCGCGGCCGCCCAACGCGGGCTCCCCGGCGACGCGCGTCTCTACGAGGCACAGGGCTACGTGTTGAGGAGAATCGGGTCATGGGGTGAGGCTCTCCGACAGATCGAGACGGCCGTGGCCCTCGACCCGTTGAATGCCGAGTTGCTCCGCACGATGGGTCAGGTGCGGATGCAGCTCGGCGAACTCGCTGTCGCAAGAGAGATCTTCGACATGGCCCTTCTGACCGAATCAGACAGCTGGACTTCCCATTATGACCGGGCGTGGGTGGACGTGCTGGCGGAGGGAGACGTGGATCGGCTGAGGTCTCTCGCATCCTCCGCCGTCACGGAGTCGGTGGGGGCGAACCCGGTCCTCGACTACACACGCTGGTGGGTCGCGATGGTCGACGGGGATGACTCGATTGCCTTCGAAGTGTCTGCCAGTCTGAGTGCGCCTCTCGAGAGACAGGTGACGTTTCATCCGCCCGCTCTTTTGAATGCCATCGTGCACCAGGGGCGTGGACGTGGTGACCGAGCCCGCGCGGCTGCCGATTCGGCTCGCGTGGCTCTCGAGGCGGCGCTTCGGACCCGACCGGACGATCCTCGAGTTCATGCAGCGTTGGGGACTGCGTACGCGTTGCTCGGCCTCGCCGACGAAGCGGTCCGGGCCGGCAGTGAAGCAGTCAGGCTGATGCCTGTGGAGCGCGACGCAATGGACGGGCCGGAGTTCCTGCTGCAGTTGGGTCGAATCCATGCGCTTCTCGGCGATGCTGACGAGGCCGCCTCACACGTCGCGCGTCTGCTTGCGTCGCCGAGTCGCCACTCGCTCGTCTCGGTCCTCCTAGAGCCCTCCTTCTCGGAATTGCGTGGCCATCCCGCGCTCGCGGAGTTCTGACCCGAAGTCACCGTCAGGGAAACGGACTGCCGCGGGCGGCGTATTGCCTAACGTGGGTGTCTCTGGTTGGAGCGAACGGTGAGCGAGCGGGTCTGGCGTCGAATGGTGTGGGGTCTGGCGGTCCTAGGGCTGCTCGGCCAACCCCTGTACGCTCAGGTTCCGGATACGATCTCGGGCCGGGTGGTGGATGCTCGCACTGGTGAGCCGCTGGCCGGGGTGGAGGTCGTGACCCAGGGGAGTCGGGAGATTCTGGTGACCGACGCCAACGGACGCTTTTCGTTCGAGGGACCCACGGACCGGCCGATCACGGTGTATTTCCGGCTGCTGGGCCACCAGGAGCTCGAGGTCCAGGTAGCGCCCGGGGATCGCCCCGAAGAGGTCGCGCTGGAAGCACTCCTGTTCGAGCTCGAGCCGATCGAAGTCGCCGTGAACCCATCCGCGATCGATCCCAGCCGAGCCTCGGGATCGTCGGCGAGGACCATTTCCCGGTTCGACATCGTCCAGTCACTCGGGACGAGCTTTCATTTGGGTGACGTCCTTCGGCGTCACGCCCCATCGCTCCGTGTCCGAGAGACGAATTCGGCCCTGACGAACCCGCTTGGGAGGGAGATCTGTCTCGAGTTCAGGGGGGCTGCGGCCCGTAGCGCGGGCTCGGGAGAACTATGCCGATCGCCCTTGATCGTGGTGGACGGGGTACGCATGGGCGCCGAAACGACACTGCTGCAGACGCTTCCTCTCGATGACATCGCGGAGGTGGAGGTGCTGCCGCCCAGCGACGCTGGGGTGCGATTCGGCCCGGACGGTGCGGATGGGGCAATCAACATCCGAACGTTGAGGGGCGAGATGGGGTCTGGCAGTGGCGGATTCAACTGGCAACTGGACCCCCAGGGGCATCCGACCTGGAAGGTCTTTGCCGGCACGACTCTTGGCTATGCGGCGGGCCTCGCGGCCGGCGTCGCGATAGGGCAACGGTGCCTCAGCCAGGGTTTCAACCACAAGATCGAGACGTCGTGCGAGACCGGAGGGACGCTGGGGTCGGTGACCGCCATGGTCTTGATTCCGTCGATGACCGCCGCGCTCGGTGCTCGAATCGCCGGCACGACGGATCTTTCGCGAGGCCGCTTCGCCCCCTCGGTCATCGGCGCCGCCGCGACCATCGCGCCGGCGTACCTCTTCCTGTCGCTGGGTGGGAGTGCCGACGGGATGGAGATTCTGGGAGCCTCGATTCTCGCGGTCGGTGTGCCGCTGACGGTGACCTTCGTCGACAAGCTCTTCCGAAGGCTCCGCTAGCTTCAGTCGCTCCGAAGCACCTCCGCCGGAGGGAGCCGCCCGGCCCGCACCGCCGGTACCCAAGCAGCGAGCGCCGCGGCGAGGGAAAGCGCGACGGCCGGTAGGATGAACGCCCAGGGTGCGAGCGCGGATACCTCGAAGAGAAGTGACTCGAGGAACCGGGTGGACCACAACGCGGCGACGTTCCCGATGACGATACCGATGCCCGCCAGAATCAGCCCTGAGCGGACAACGCCACCGACCACGACCTCAGGCTGTGCGCCGAGCGCCATGCGGACGCCGATCTCTCTGCGCGTGAGCGCGACGTGATGGGCGAGCACGGCGTAGATGCCGAGCACGCCGAGTCCGGTGGCGAGCAGGGCCAGGACGATGAGCAAGCCCATCATGACCCACGACGTGCTGTACGCGGAGCGGGCCACATACTGCATGGGGTCGATCGATCGGACCGGCACGAGTGGGTCCACCTCGCTGACGGTCCGCTGCAGAACCGGGATCACACCAGCCGGGTCACCTGACGTGCGAACGACGAGCGTGATGTCGCGGGTGGGTGCCTCAGCCAGAGCGACGTACATGGCCGGACCGATCGGACCGGTGATATCGCCTGACCGGATGTCCGGGATGACGCCGACCACGGGTAGCCAGCTCTCCCACGCATGAGGGTCGATTGCGATGCGCTGTCCGACGGCGTTGCCGTTGGGCCAGAGGCGGTTGGCCAAGGTCTCGTTCACGACGACTGCGCTCGGTCCCATGGCGCGATCGTCACTGTTCAGCAGGCGACCCGCCAGCGGTTCGATGCCAAGCGTCGTGAAGAAGCCGGGGTCGACGTAGTGCTTTGGAGCATTCACGGACTCCGCCCGCACCAGGACCGGAGCCGACTCGAGGTTGATGGGGGCGGTCGGGGCCTGAGCTCTCAGCGGGAGCCAGCCCGTCAGGCCAACGGCTTCAACGCCCGGTAAGGCACCGACTCGCTCCACGAGCCGATCGTAGAGATCTCGAGCGGCCGGGATGTCGACGACGCGATCCGACGGAGGGGACAACTCGACGGCCACGAGTCGGTCCGGCTCGAACCCGAGGGGCACGCTCCGGAGGTTTTCGACCGTGACGAGAAGGAGGGTCGCCGATACGAGAAGAAGCGTAGCCAGCGCGGCCTGGACCGTGACGAGCGTTCGCTGCACGGTAGCGCCCGAGTCTGGAGCCACGTTCAGGCCGGAGCGCTGGGTCCGGAGGAAGTGCGCCACCGGGACGCCGTTGACGACGAGCCATGAGAACCCGGCCACGCCGAGGGAGAACAGGAGCACCGACGCCGAGAGGATCGGGCTTGCCGAGACGATCGCCTCGCCGACGAACAGTCCCGCGATCCACGTGCTCGCGTTGATCGCGAATACGAGACCCGCGACGAGCGCGAGGAGGGTGATGACCAGGCCTTCGACGAGAAGTTGACGCACGATGCGGCCACGACCGGCGCCGAGCGAAGCCCGGACCGCGAGCTCCTTGCGGCGCTCCACGGCTCGCCCGAGCAGGAGGTTGCCGACGTTGAGCGCTGTGACGAGGAGAAGCAGGATCGTTCCGGCGAGCAGGAGCAGGAGGGGCGTAGAGATCATCGCGCGCTGCGCGGCGTCTGCCCGCTCGACGTTCGCCCGTCCGGCAGCCCACGCCTCAGGGTAGAAGCTCGGCCAGAGCCAGGTCAGGTGCTCGGTGTACGCCACCAGGTCGGCCGCCGCGTCGCGCATGCCTGCGCCGTCACGGAGGACCGCCACCATGGTGAGGTTCTGGGCCTTGAAGTAGTCGTCGTCCCGCGGGTCCATTACCAGAGGGATCCAGACGCTCGTGCGGCCGCCGGGTGCGACCGCGCCGGCCGGCTGCACGCCAACGACCGTCACCGACTGACCGCTGAGGTCGATCTGCTTGCCGACGATGCCCGGATCACCGGCGAATGATTGCTTCCAGAGCGCTTCGCCGATGATGGCAACGGGCTCTATCCCGACGACGGCGTCGTCGTCCGAGAACGCTCGGCCGAGCATGGGCTGGGCCGCGAGGGAACGGAACAGCGAGGGCGTAATGCGTACCCCGTTTACGCTCTGGCTCTCGCCATCGGGTGTGCGCAGGGCGAGGGCGAGCTCGAGGTAGCCTCCGACGGTTCGATACGCCGTGGTCTCCTCGCGGTAGATCTCGACGTTCCCGTAGGAGAAACCGCTTCCGGGCCAGACTTCCATCGTCCGGTCGGGCTCGGCCCACCAGTCCGTCTTGCCGAGCGTTCCGTCTACGACCGAATAGACCGCCGTATTGGCGCCGAGTCCGAGTGCGAGCACGGCGATGACGCCGAAGGAGAAGCCGGGGTGCCTGAGGATTGAGCGGAGTGACCAGCGCAGGTCCATCAGGAGGTCCGAGTCGTCTCCGGTGCTCTCGGCGCCACTCCCGGTGAAGATCCGGTAGACCAGAACCGACGTCGTCTGTCCTGCATACCAGATCGAGGCTCGAAGAGGCGACCTCGACGCCCGGCGCTCGTACTCTTCCGAGAGGTCACCGACCGCGCTTTGACCGGATAGCCCCTGAGGCATCGCCCACTCGACGACCCTCTCGAGCCAGCGCGGCGGTTCGTGTGCGCTCATCGGTCCAACGCTCCTTCCAGTCCATCCCACAGTGCCATCAGACGGCTGCGTGAACGTGCGAGCATTACCTGTCCTTCTGGAGTCACGCGAACATATCGCCGTGGACGTCCCCCTCGCTCGCGCGAGCTCTCACCCGCGGACGATTCGACCAGGCCCTTTCGTTCCATGCGGTCGAGCGTCGTGTAGAGGGATCCGCTCGACGGGATCCGCCCCGCGACTGAGCCGAGTTCGTCGCGGATGGCGAGTCCATAGGCTTCGCCTTCGAGCCGCATGATCGAGAGGAGCACCATCTGCTCGAACTCTCCCAAGTAGTCCTGGCTCATCGGGTGCAGGTCCTCAGCTCACTGTGGAGCCAGCTGATGGAAATCGCGCAGTCGTAGGCGATGGGCGCGCCAATCAACGCGAAGCCCGTGCCCGCAGGGTCCCACCGTTCGAACGCCTCGAGGTCCCGGACACCCACAGGCATGTCGTCCATGGTCGTCGCACCGAGCGTGAGCGTGCGCATGCCCTCGCCTTCGATGCCGAGCTGGGCGCCGGCCGGCGTGTTTACGATCAGAGACGGTGTGCCAAGGTCCAATGTGGCTCGGTAGTCGGTGCCGTCGAGCTGCACCTGCAGTCCGATTACGACGCCATGGTAGATCTGGAGTCGAGCGGGCTCTGAGAGCGCGACGCCTTCCCACGCCACGGCGCGGCCAGGAGTCTTGAGAAGCAAGCGTCCATTCGGCACGTCGACCAGGACGTCGTAGGCGCTCAAAGTCGAGCCCCCCACCATACCGGCAAGCGGGATCCCGTCGGACTCGAGTTGGGCGTCGGGTAGTGTCACGGAGCCTTCCGTGGCGAGTGGGATTCCACCCATGGTGAGGCCACCGGCTCCTCCCACGTGGTCCGCCGTGGACTGGGCGAGGATCGTCATCGGATTCCCAGTCGTGAGAGCGAAGAGGTATTCGGTGCCGTCCCGACCCACCACGGGAACCGATAACCGGCCGCCCTCGACCGTCAATGCGATCTCGATCACGTCGCCGCTCGACAGGGTCGTCGCTTCCTGGCCCTGCGTTCCGCGCGGTGACGCCCCGGCTCCCGCGACCACCCCCACCACCCACCACACCATCCCGGCCGGCATCCCATGCATCCTCATCTTCCCCTCCTCATCGAAACGAAATCACGAATCCGACCGAGGCCGACCCGGCTTTCCCACATTGTGATGCTCACAATGTAGGAAAGGTTGCCCCGACCGGAAGGGGGGCGGTCGAGGAGTGGCAGGAGGGTGACCCGTCGCGACATCGCATGGCCCACCTCAATTCGCGATCTATGGCCACACCCGGGTCCGGATTCAGGACGTCCTTGGGCTCGAGACGACTCCATCCAGAGCCGAGATGCCGAACGAGGGCAGGCCCCAGTCACTGAAGCCCAGGCTCCTCGAACTCGTGTCGCGAGCGACCCGCGCACGTCGCTATAGCCCAAGGACCGAGAGTGCCTACCGGGGTTGGACGCGCCGGTTCGTTCGGTTCCACGGTCTGCGCCACCCATCCGAACTCGGAGTGGAAGAAATCAACGCGTTCCTCACACATCTCGCAGTCGAGCGAGGGGTGAGCGGGTCGACCCAGGCCCAAGCCAGGGCTGCGCTGATGTTCCTATACAGTGTGGTACTCGGAGAGCCGATCGAGGGTCTCAGTGCGATGGTCGTGTCGGGCAAGTCGCCCAAGAAGCTCCCCGTGGTGATGACCCGTGAGGAGGTCGGACGTCTGCTGCGGGCGATGCACGGGACCCCACAGCTCGTCGCGTTCATGTTGTACGGGTCCGGCCTCCGTCTTTCCGAGGGGCTCAACCTCCGGATCAAAGACCTCGAGCTCTCACGGCGGGAGCTCGTGGTGCGTTCGGGAAAGGGTGGCCGAGATCGGGTCTCGATGATCGCGACGACCCTCGTCACTCGACTCGAAGATCAGATCGCTCGGAGGCGGGCCCAACACGAGCAGGATCTCGGTGGAGGGGCCGGATGGGTGACTCTTCCCGGAGCGTACGACCGCAAATCGTCCCGGGCTGGGTTCGAATTCGCCTGGCAGTTCCTTTTTCCCGCCGCGACCCTCAGCGCGGACACGAAGACCGGCGGATTGGGTCGCTACCATCTGCATCAGACGTCGGTCCAACGAGCCGTGACGACCGCCGCGAGAGCGATCGGGATGACCAAGCGAGTCACCAGCCACACCTTCCGACACTCCTTCGCCACCCACCTGTTAGAGAGTGGATACGACATCCGCACGATCCAGGAGCTCCTGGGCCATCGTAGTGTGAAGACCACCATGATCTACACACACGTGCTGAATCGAGGAGGGATGGGGATCCGGAGTCCGCTCGATACCCTCCACGCGAGCGAGGCCGATGCCGCCGGCCCTTAGTCACCTTATGCAGCGCGCTGCATAATCACCCTGGAGAGCGTCGGCGTCGGCGATCCCTCTGGGGTGAGATAGCCTAGGTATTGAGCGGCGATACATGATTGGCCGGGGAGGGTGAGCTAGTCGCGCTGGCCCGACTTGGTTTGCGGATTCCACACCAGAAGTGTTGAATAAAGGGAGTTAGCTAGCGACCGAATCACACAGTCTTGGGGCGATCCGCTGATTGAGTAAGCCAGACCTCGACACCTCGTTCACGACCGACGTCGCCAAGTTCTACGAGTCGACTCTCGTTCCACTGATCTTCCGGCCATACGCGCAGGATCTCGCAGAGCGCACCCGGGATCTCAACCCTAACGCCGTCCTGGAGATCGCCTGCGGTACGGGTGTCGTTACAAGAGCTCTGGCCGAGACCCTCTCGCCGGACTGCTCGATAACCGCTACGGACCTGAACGACGCCATGGTTGTTCATGCGGAGCACGTTGGGACGGCTCGTCCGGTTACGTGGGAGCAGGCAGACGTGATGTCGCTTCCGTACGCCGCGGACTCATTCGACGTAGTCGTGTGTCAGTTCTCGGTGATGTTCTTCCCAGATCGCGTGGCCGCCTACCGCGAGGTGCGACGCGTGTTGCGGCCCGGGGGCGCGTTCGTCTTCAATGTCTGGAACGACATCGAACGGAACGAGTTTGCCGATGTCGTCACGAGGGCGGTCGGCTCCCTTTTCCCCGAGAACCCGCCGCTCTTTCTCGCTCGGACGCCGCATGGTCATGGCTCACCGATTGAGATCGAGGGCGATGTGGCGGCGGCTGGATTTGAGAACTGTATGCTGGTCCAGCGAGATGAGCACAGCGTAGCTGATGCACCCCACATTCCGGCCGTGGCGTATTGTCAGGGCACGCCGCTCCGCAACGAGATCCTGGCGCGAGACCCAGACGGACTCGAGCGGGCTACCGCCGCCGCGACCGAAGCGCTGCATTCTCGCTTCGGTTCAGGGCCGATCGAGGGCGGGATCAGTGGAGTGGTTGTGGTCGCTAGCTAACAAGCGCTTGCTGCTGTCGCTTGTAGACGGAGTGGGTCGCGTGCTTTGCACACGGTCGACATCTTCGGGGCGCAGCAGAAGCGCGAGCCGTTAGGCGTCCGGTGCGCCGGGCTGGGAACACGGACTAGGGGATGCGTTGTCAGAGCGGCGGAGGTTCGTCCGAGAAGGCGTCGTGATCGTGGTCTCGATTCTCCTCGCATTCGCGATAGATGCGGGGTGGGACGAGCTGCTTGAGCGTCGCGAGGAAGTTGAAGTCCTGCGTGCATTGGCCGAAGAGTTTGGGGCGAACCGGGCTGAGGCAGCGAGCACGATAGACGCGCATGAACGGAGTGCAGTACTTGTCGTCGGCGTAAGCCTTCTGACCGCCTCGGAGGTCAGGACGTTGCCGCCGGATTCGGTGGCGTTGATCATCGCATCGATGGCGTCGCCCAGGACCTTCGATCCGGTTCGCGGCACCTTGGACGCCTTGATCGGGTCTGGCCGTCTAGAACTGGTGGGTGATGAAGCACTACGACGAGCGCTAGTCGTCTTCCTGAACTTCGTCGACGACTCACAAGAAGATGCGCGTTACCTGGCTGAGAGTGCGCGACGGGTGTGGGATAGGCGCGTAGCGCTGGGCGGTCCTTGGCAGGGCCCTGCGCCCGACCTGACTGAAGGGGCGTGTGAGGCTCCGGTCAGGCCATCGGCGTGCTATCTCGACGCGACGCCCTCCGCCCTCATACCGGCTCCTACTGTCGAGGATCTGGAGAGGCTGCTTGCGGACCGGGAGTACGTCGGCCAAGTACGCCAGATGCAGATCAACGCGCGGCGCTATCTGGCCGAGATCAGACGGATACTGGCTCAGGTGGACCTAGTCATCGACTTGATCGACACGAGCCTTGAGTAATAGACCAACACCATATAGGTCGGACGCCTAACAAGCGCTTGCTGCTGTCGCTTGTAGACGGATTGGGTCGCGTGCGGTGCACGCGGTCGACATCTTCGGAGCGCAGCAGAAGCGCGAGCCGTTAGACCGCAGTTTTGGGATAGGGGACTCAGGAGGATCGAGTATGCTAGTGTTGGCCCTTACCGCAGCGGCGGTAACCAGTGCCGTAGCCGCGTGGGTGCTCGACCTGCGAA
>JBDGVT010000103.1:0-20483 GCA_039585495.1 Gemmatimonadota bacterium
GACTCCCCGGGCAGCGTGCAGCGCCGCCCAGGGCGAGTGGTCGTGCATCGCCTCGACGAGAAGCGGAATGTCCGTCTCGTCACTGAGCAATCCGAGTGCGTGCAGCGCCTGAGCCCGGACGATGATGTCGGAGGAGCCGCACAGGACGCGGATCGCCGGCACGTGCTCAGGCCTCCCGACCACCGCCAACAACCGTAGAAGCGAGGCGATTAACTCACGATCTTCAGCGGTTTCGAGTGCCTTGATCGCGATGTCACCCGCCACCGGATCAAGCTGCATCCGAAGAGCCTCGGCCTGGACCGCTCGAAGCCAGGGTGGTGTCTCCACGTTCATCAAACCGTCACGGAGGACCTGGGTCGCGTCGGGTCCGATCGTCGCGAGCATCGACGCGAGAAACCGGCTGTTCCAGCCCTCGAACCGATCGAGATGCTGCATTACGGCGGGCGCGAACTGCGGAAACTCCGCACGCGCCAGATACCGTGCGGCCACCATCGAAACGAGTGGTGAGGGGTCCTTGAGCCCGGCAAGGACCTCTTCGGCGTACTCGGGCAGACCGAGTGTCCCCAGGGTCTGGATCGCCCGAGTCCTGACCTCGGATCGCCTGTCGTTCGTTCGTTCAGCGACCAGAGGCAGATAGGGAGCCACGAGTTTGCGCAGTGTTCTCCGCTCCGCGCCTCGGACCCTGCGGGTATACTCCAGCACGAAGCGCACGAAGTGCAGGCGGTACTCTTCTGGCACCACCGCCTGGGCGGCTTCGATCTGGTCCGCGTCGACGATGGCCGCGAGCACGGGACCTTCCCATTCCGCGCTCAGCTTTTGCCACAACTCGTCCCGTCGTTTGTGACGGACACGTAGAGCCAGCGCGTAGAGTGAGAAGGAGACGGTGACCCCGAACAGTGCGAGAACAATCGCGACCAGCAGCAGCAGACCCGACTCCGAGACGGTCAATCGGGCCGCGAGATCGAGGAGTTGATCCATGCGATCAGGTCAGACGGCGGACGCCGACCGGCCTCTTCGCAGAAGTCGCCACACGCGTGCGGACAGCTCGATCGGCGAGAAGGGCTTGAGGATGTAGTCGTCGGCACCGAGTTGGAATCCACGGACGACGTCCGCCTCACTCCCCATCGACGTAAGCAGAATGATCGGCACGCTCGAATATGAAGGCGTCCGTCGGAGTCGCTCCAGAACCTCGAAACCGTCCATGCCGGGCATCTTGATGTCCAGGATGACGAGCGCGGGCGTCTCCTCGAGCGCTCCCTCGTAGGCCTCCCGCCCATTGTTGAATCGGACGACGTCGAGCCCCTCCTTTTGTAGCCGATGCAAGAGGATCGTCGCTGAAATCTCGTCGTCCTCTGCGACCAGGACCCGGGCTCGGGTCTTCTCGACCGCGTGGTCCTCCGAGACCACCTGATTGTGTCCCGATTCGCGCGCCCGAAAGAGCCTGCGCCGAGCGGAATCCAGTGCACGATCCAGGGCCGTGCCCGGGTCGACCGTGACGACACCGATGGAGGCGGTCAACCGGAGAATCTCTCCGTCGGGTCCGTCGATGGGGAGTGAGCGAATCGCTTCGAGAACGCGCCCGGCTACCTCCGCGGACGCGTCACCCGCATCATCAACCAGGAGCGCGAACTCACCTCCGCCTAGTCGAAACGCCCGGGCATGGTCGCCCGCGGTCGATCGAATGACCCCGGCAGCCTCCGCCAGGAGCTCCTCGGCGGCTTCCCATCCCCAGTTCTCGGACACGACCATGAATCCGTCGAGCTGAATGAGCGCCAGCCCGAACGCGGAGGTAGCCTTTTGACATTCCGCGACCATTCCGGCCCGGTTCTTCAGACCCGTGAGTGGATCCACGACCGTCGTACGCTCACGTCCCGAACTGCGCTCCAGCCGCGCGGCGATGTCGGCCGCGACGGCATCCGGATCAAACGGCTTCTCGGTGAAGTAATCGGCGCCAAGCGCGTAACAATCCTGCCGGATCTCTGTTCCACCCCGTGCAGAGATCACGACGACCGGGGTGGCCGAGGTTTCCGGTCGCTCACGGATGCGGGTGAGCAGAGTACGGCCGTCGAGATCCGGCAAGATCAGATCCAGAACGACAAGGTCGATCGCGGTAGTCTCGAGGATTTCACCGGCCTCTGCCCCTCCGTTCACGGCAAGGATCTCCCGGTCGGGCGCCTCGAGAATCATGCAGAGGAGGTACTGGATTTCCGGATCATCCTCTACGATCAGGATTCTCCGAAGGGTCGGGCCGGTCACGCGTCGGATTCCTGTAGCCCTGCCAGCGGAAAGGAAACGTCAAGCAGGTTCGCGAGAACAGCTGCGGCATCGGCGGGACTCGCGTGGGCCGTCGCCAACTCGCCGACGATCTCCCGCTCCTTGTCATTCATGTCGGGGTGGGTCATGACCAGGACAGGAAGGCCCGTGTGCATGCGATCATCTCGGAGTTCGAGCAAGGCAGCTACGCCATGGACTCCGTCCAGCGCAAGGTCCAGCACGAGGGCGTCCGGTGCCTGCTGACTCAGAATGGGGAGCAAGTCCCCACCGGACGAGGGCAAGACGTCGAGCCCCCGATCACGAACGATTTCAGTCAACTCTTCGCGGCGGGCGTCATCGTCCACCATGAGAAGAACTCGTCCACCCCGCTGGCGGCCAAGGTTCTTCCACAGGACACGCAGCAAGTCTTCACGGTCAACGGGTTTGGTCACGAGGTCCACCGCCCCGAGGAGTCGGCCGCGGCCCTCGTTCGCGACGACGCTCACCACCACGACCGGGATCACTCTCAAGTCAGGGTCAGACTTGATCTGCTTCAGGACCTCCCACCCCGTCAACCCGGGCATGATCAGGTCGAGTGTCATGAGATCGGGCTTGTGCCGCTTCGCGAGCTCCAGGCCCTCCTCGCCGCTCGAGGCGGTCAGAACCTGACAGCCGAAGTCCTCGAGGAAGTGGGCGATGAGGACGCGAGCGTCTGTCTCGTCATCCACGACCAGCACCTTGAAGCCTCCCCAACCGGGCCCCGCCGCAGTCTCCTCGGCCCCGGTCGCAGAATGATCGGGGGTCGGCTCGCCCGCACCGGAGGTTCCACTCTCCTGGTCAGCTTCTGTAGAGCTCGGCAGATCAGCCTCAGCGACCGCACCGACGGTCGCCGCCCCGGCCCCGTCTGCCCCCACGTCCGACTCGCTGGCGGTCGACGGTAGGGCCCGGGCCTGCGTTTCTTCAGGATGAGGCTGCAACACCGGGCGCTCCGCCCGTTCACCCATGACGATCCTGAACGTGGACCCCTGCCCCTCCTCCGACTCCACGATGAGATCATAGCCCATGAGCAGGCAGATCGATCGGGACAGAGCCAGGCCGAGCCCGGTGCCGCCGTACTTCCGTGAGGTCCCCGCCTCGGCCTGCTGGAAGGCTTCGAAGATCGCGTCGAGGCGATCGGCGGGAATCCCGATTCCAGTGTCGACCACGGAGATCGCAACAGGGGTCTTCCCATCGGCCGCCATGTCGAGCCGGACCGTGACGGAGCCTTCATGCGTGAATTTCAACGCATTCCCAACGAGGTTGATGATCACCTGCTTCAGCTTCGCCGAGTCCGTTTCGACCAGCCGCACCGACTCGGGCACATCGGCCAGGAGCTCGATCGCCCCATCCTTCGCCTTTGCCTGTCCCTCGAGTTGCTGGACCGTCTCTACGCAGAGGTGCGCGAGGTCGATTTCCTCGATGATCAGCTCCATCCGGCCCGCCTCGACCTTCGCGAGATCGAGCACCTCGTTGATGAGCGCGAGCAGATGCTTCCCGTTTGACAGCACGCGCTGCAGGAAGCCGACGTCTTTTTCGTTGAGCCGCTCGTCCTTGTTCTTCAGCAGAATGTTCGTGAAACCGATGACAGAGTTCAGCGGTGTCCGAAGCTCGTGACTCATGTTCGCCAGGAAATCACTCTTCGCCTTGTTCGCGGCCTCCGCCTCCTCCTTGGCGATGCGCAGTAGCTCTTCTGCCCGCTCACGTGCGGTGACGTCCTTTCCGAAGAAGACCGCACCCGACACCCCCTCCACAGAGTGGATGGGATTCGCAAACAACTCGAAGTACCTCAGGTGTCCGTCCACGTCGTCGCTTCGAACCGCTACGTGCCTCTCGCCGGAGAGCGTCCGGTTGTAGAGCTCCTCATACCACTCCACATCCTCCGGCGGGAAGACCTCGGCCGGGAGCTGGCCCGCCACAGGCTCCCTGGAGGTGCGCGCCTCCACGGCCAGGGAGAATGCCGAGTTCAACGTGATCAACCGATGCTGCCGGTCGACGGACCAGATCGAGTCACCCGTGTTCTCCACGAGCGCCTCGAGATTGCGCTGCGACTCGTCGAGTTGACGCTCCGCCAGTCGTTGTTCCGTGACGTCGCGAAGGATGCTCTGCGTCGCCACCGCCTTGTCGCCCACGAGTTGAGCCTGCGTACTCCCGGAGAGGATGACGAGTCGACCGTCGGCGGCGACGTATTCGACATTGAACCGATCCGGTTGGCCGCCTTTGAAGACTCGATCGAGTTCGGCTCTCAGCTTCTCGCGATACTCCGGGTGTACGATCTCGAAGAGCTTCATGCTCTCCAGATCTTCGTTTGAATATCCGAGGACCCTCTTCCAAGAGCTATTCACGTACAGGAAGCGACCGTCGGGCGTCACGCTCTGGATGAGGTCGTTCGCGTTGTCCAGGAAACGCTGGAGTCGTTCGCTGCTCTCCTTGACGGCTCGCTCCGTCTTCGCCCGGAACTCGACCTCTCGGGCCAGCGCGTCGTTCGAGTCGGTGAGTGCGTCGAGTACCGCCGCCTCGCGTGTGAAGGTCGCGTAGACGCTGGACATCAATCCCGTGAGAATCGCCACATAGCTGGCGATCTTGAGCAGATGCGCGGCGTCGAACATGGCGTCGAAGCGTTGCTCGGAGAACATCATGTAACCCGCGTGAGCGAGCACCGAAATCAGCAGCGACACGAGCAACCAATGTTCGAACTGATCCCTCCGCCAACTCCCTTTCCGGTAAAAGCCCGCGAACGCCAGAGCGAAGAACACCGCCGGACCGAGTTCGGCGGGACGACTGACGACGTCGGTCGGAGACGTGAGCGACCGCAGGGGGACGATCTCGAAGAAGAGGAGGTTGCTGATGGTCAACACGAGCGCCGTCGCGTAGATGGTCAGCTCGGGGATCGCTTCCTCGCGACCCTCGCGCACCTCCTGCCTCCAGGCGAGCAGGCTCACGAAGAGGAAGAGTGACAGAAAGACCCGCTCTGCGGTCCAGGTCCAGGCGTAGAGGCCGGCCGGTTCCACGCGCGGATCGGCGCTGACCCTCGCGTCGACCATGTACGGAATGGTCGTCAGGGCGTGATTCAGATCGAGGAGCGCGGCACCGAGAAAGCCACACCCGATCAGCAGGAAGGTCGCTTCCTTCCTGCTGTAGTAACGGACCAGGGCGAGCGCCCCGATGATGAAGGCGAGGATCGTCGCCACGGACTCCATGATCTGATGGGCCTCTGCACCCGTAGACCAATAGACGTTGCCCTGGAGCAACAACGAGCCACCCACGAGCACGAAGAAGATGATCGCGTACATCGCTGAGTGTTCGAGGCCCCGGTCGGGGCCCGCCAGGTCATCCTCGGTCGAGGCGCCTGCCATGGTGATGAAATCGGCAGGATCGCGTCCTTCGAGGTGATCGGATCCGGAGGTCAGGCCGCCGGATTCAGGCAACGCTCAATCGCGTCGATGAGGAGGTCTTCATCCAGAATGGGCTTCGTGACGTAGTCGTCGAACCCGAGAGAGAGGAACTTCTCCCGATCCCCTGCCATCGCATGCGCCGTCAGCGCGATGACCGGGAGATGCTTCAGCGCGTCCTGCATGCGTAACCAGGCAAGCACTTCTGTTCCGTCCATCTCGGGAAGAGAGATGTCGAGCAACACCACGTCTGGGATGTTGCCCGGAAGGCCCTCGACGGCCTCCACTCCGGTCTCGTACTCCGAGATGTCGTATCGATCCTCCAGCAACGCTTCCACGAGCATCCGATTGTCGGGATTGTCCTCGACCACGGCCACCTTAGGACTCATCAGGCATCCCCTTTTCGATCTCTGTCAGTTCGGCCACCGCCCCTGCGTACGCGGATTCGATTTCGGGCAGAAGCTCTTTCAGTTTCTCCAGATCCACATCGAGGCAGGCGCTCTCGACGTGTGTCGCGAGCGTCCGCAACGACTCGGCGCCGATGTTGGCGGCGCTCGACTTGAGCGAGTGCGCACCTCTCTCGGCCTCTTCGTGATCTCCCGCAGCCGTTCCGTTCCGGATCTGGTCCATACGGGTCCCGGAGTTCTTCAGGAAGAGCCGAACCATCTGGCCGGCGAGCTTGTCACCTCCCCACTCACGGAGCCTGTCGAGCGCCTGCGGGTCGATTACTTGGAAATCGGTCATGTCTAAAGGATTCTGGGGGGCCTTTGAACCGTGATTCAGTCTAGTTTGCAGCGAGCCCGAAGGCCATCTTCGCCTTCAGGGCGTCACCGACTCGCGGATTGCTCGGACACCCGCTGCCGGGCCACCCTCGTGCCCGTACACCGCCGACCCGGCGACGAGCACACTGGCACCCGACTCCACGATCTCGGCAGCATTCGTCGCGATCACTCCGCCGTCGACCTCCAATTCGGCACTCGAACCGATGTCGTCGAGCATCTCACGCGCTCGACGCAACTTGTCTGAGCTGGACGGAATGTAGGACTGCCCACCGAACCCGGGGTTTACGGACATGATCAGCAGGAGATCGATATTGGGAAGGACCTCCCGGACGGCCTCGAGCGGAGTGGCAGGATTGATCGCCACACCCGCCTTTACCCCGAGCTCGCGGATCCTCTCGAGCGTCCGGTGGAGGTGCCGGCACGCCTCCTGATGCACGGTAAGCACATCTGCCCCAGCGTCGGCGAAGGCCGCGAGATACTGGTCCGGCTCCTCGATCATCAGATGAACGTCGAGCGGCAGCTCCGTCGCTCGGCGGGCCCCCTCCGTGATCACCGGACCGATCGTAATGTTCGGGACGAAGTGTCCATCCATGACATCGACGTGGATCCAATCCGCCCCCCCCGCTTCGACCGCCTGGATCTCGTCGGCAAGTCGCGAGAAGTCGGCCGAGAGAATGGACGGAGCGATCTTCACGTGGTTCTCCTGAGTGTCCGCACGCCACTGGCTGCGGCGATTACGGCCACGCTCGCCATACCGAGGAACAAGCCGGAATCGACGATCCCGGCTCTGGCAGCCAGAAGGAGGTCGAGGGTAGACGGACTTTCGATTCCGCCGGGGAACATGCAATCGAGGAACACGTTGCCATTGTCGCTACGGACCACGGTTCCGTCCGGAGTCTCGCGCAACGTGACCTCTGCGCCAGTGGACTCGAGAAAGTGCCGCTGGGCGGTCAGTGCCCAGTCGACGACCTCGACGGGAAGTGGCGACCGCGTCCCGAGACGGTCGACCAGCTTGCTGTCGTCGGAAATAATGAGCAGAGCGTCCGAAGCCTGAGCGACCATCTTCTCGCGCAGCAACGCGCCACCGAGGCCCTTGATGAGGTCCAGTTCGGGCGACACCTCGTCGGCCCCATCGATCGTCAGATCCAGGGACGACCGGTCTCCGAGCTCGATCAGCGGTATTCCGACCTCTCTCGCTTGCCGTTCGGTCTGGACCGATGTCGGGACACCGACGATATCGGTGAGTGAGCCGTTTTCGAGCGCCTCTCCCAGCAACTCGACGAGGTGGCGTACCGTACTGCCGGTCCCGAGGCCGAGAACCATACCGCTCTCGACGTGCTCGAGCGCGGTCTCCGCGGCTCTGCGTTTCAGGGTTTCCTGGCTCACGGCACGAATCTACTCCCGCCGGCCACTACGAACCAGACGGCGTCCGGCCTGTTTGACAGGTCCGGCGGGCCAAGGCGATCATTCCGCATGAACACGGCCCGATACTGGTATCGATTTTATTCCAACGCTCCCCGAGGGGGTCGTTCGAGCAGGCTCGTGTTCGTGTAAGCTCCACAAACCAACGCCGCCCGAAGGGCTCCCGACTCCGTGTCGGGGGCCTTTTTTTTCTGCCTGGCCCTCATTGGCCACCACTTATCAGGAACAGACATGATCATCGTCGCACGCAAGGGCGTGACCGAGGACGAACTCGACCACATAAGGGAGCGCGTCGAAGCTGCCGGGCTTCGGACGCATATCTCTCGCGGTGAGCACCGGACGATCATCGGATGCCTGGGTGACGAGCAGCGCCTCGAGGGCGTCGCGTTACGCTCGATTCCCGGCGTTGAAGCCGTCCATGCGGTACTCGAGCCCTACAAGCTCGCGTCTCGAGACTTCGCAGCCGATCCGACGCGCATCTCGTTCGGCGGTACCGAGATCGGTGGTTCAGACGTCGTGATCATTGCGGGCCCCTGCTCCGTCGAAGGCCGAGATATGCTCGCGGAGACCGCCAAGCGGGTTCGCTCCGCAGGCGCCCAGGGGCTGCGCGGCGGGGCCTTCAAGCCCAGAAGTTCACCGTATTCCTTCCAGGGGCTGGGAGAAGAAGGCCTGAAGATCCTCGCGGACGTCCGGAGCGAAACCGGTCTCCCCATCGTCACCGAGGTCATGGACACCCGGCGGGTAGAACTCGTCGCATCGTACGCCGACGTCTTGCAGATCGGGGCCCGCAACATGCAGAACTTCTCCTTGCTCACGGAGGTAGGGCGTCTGCGCCGGCCCGTTCTCCTCAAGCGGGGGATGGCCGCGACCGTAAAAGACCTTCTGCTCGCGGCCGAGTACGTCATGAGCCAGGGCAACCCGAACGTGATTCTCTGTGAGCGAGGCATCCGGACCTTCGGCACCGATACTCGGAATACGTTCGACCTCGCCGCGATTCCGGTGATGAAACGAGCGACGCACTTGCCGGTGATCGCCGACCCTTCCCATGCCGGAGGGCGCCGTCACCTGGTGGCTCCGTTGTCCTACGCAGCGATCGCGGCAGGAGCCGACGGTCTTATCGTGGAGGTCCACCCCGACCCCGAAACCGCCACCTCCGACGGAGATCAGTCGCTCGACTTCGGGGAATTCGACGCCCTCATGGCCGCGCTCAAACCCTTCGTCGAGGCTGTCGGGAGAACCATGGCGGCCCCGGAGTAGCCGGAAGCGCTACTCCTGAGAAAGCGCGGTACGGACCCGAGTCATCTGCTCATCAATCGAACGCAGGGAGGTGCCCCCGGCCGCATCACGCGCGTCTGCAGACGCGCGCCAATCGAACAGGTCGAAGAGATCGGCCTCGAAGGTGGCCTCTTCCTTCTGGTAGTCCTCGAGGCTCAGCGCTGACAAAGCGACCCCGGTCACCTCGGCCTTTCGAACCAGTCGGCCGATCACGTCGTGACTGGTGCGGAACGGGACGCCACGACGGACCAGATAGTCGGCCAGATCGGTGGCCAGCAACTGCGTATCCATGACCTCCTGCATCCGGTCGGCCCGGAATTCCGCCGTCGCGATCGCACCGGTCATCGCCGGCAGCGTCAGCAGCAGCGTGTCGATCGTGTCGAACAGCGGTTCCTTGTCCTCCTGCAGGTCTCGGTTGTAGCTCGTTGGAAGCCCCTTCAGCAGCGTGAGCATGGTCATGAGATTCCCGACCAGGCGACCCGACTTCCCGCGCGTGAGCTCCGCGACATCCGGATTCCGCTTCTGCGGCATGAGACTCGAGCCCGTGCTATAACCGTCTGAGAGCCTCAGAAAGGCGAACTCGACACTCGAGAACAGGACCAGGTCCTCCGACAGCCGAGACAGGTGTACGCCGATCATCGCGCCAGCGTACGCCATGTCACAGACCCAATCGCGGTCGGAAACCGAATCGACCGAATTCTCGCTCACCCGATCGAAACCGAGTTCGACCCGAAGGGCCTCACGATCGATCGGGAACGGGCATCCCGCGATCGCCCCGGACCCGAGTGGCATTACGGCCGCGGACGCCCTCGCCGCTCGCACACGCTCCAGATCTCTGAGGAGCGGAAAGACATGACTGAGCGCCCACTGTGCCGCCCGAAGCGGCTGCGCCTGCTGAAGGTGCGTGTAGCCGGGCATGACCACGTCGCGACCCTGCTCCGCCAGGTCCGTCAACGCGCGCACGAGTTCAGTCACCTGACCCGTGATCCGGTCCGCGGCCGCCATGCCGTATAGCCGGACGCCCGTCGACGATTGATCGTTTCGCGAGCGACCGGTGTGCAGCTTGCCCGCCACTTCACCGACCGCCTCGCCGAGCATCCGCTCTACGACCGAGTGGATATCCTCTTCCGCGGCGCCCGCGAGGCCCTCGGCCTCGATGCGGCCAGCCACCTGCTGAAGCCCCGTCAGGATCGTCTCGGTCTCATCGGCACTCAAGACGCCGGCGGACCCAATCGCCCTGGCCCAAGCAACGCTGCCACGAACGTCTTCGCGCCACAGTCGCTGGTCGATTCCCAGGCTCAGGTTGAACGGCACCATCTCCGGAGCCATCCCGCTGTCGAATCGTCCACCCCACAGCGACTTCGCCTCTTCCGGACTCTCCGCGTCCATCGGGCCAGAAGCCGTACCGTCGGTCAGAGCGCCCCCGCCTCGATAACCTCTTCGATGAGCTTGGACACGGCTTCGTCACCATTGGCGCCGCCCTTTACCGCCGCAGCCGCGCGTACGGGAAGACCGAACAAGCGGATGAAGCCGGCCGCATCTGCGTGATCGTAGGTCACGGCATGACCGAAGCTCGCCAAGTCTTCTCTGTACAGTGACACGGGACTCGTGCGTCACCGAACCGGTCACGTTCTTGGACAGCACGTCAGCCATCGCCTGGAGCGCTTCCCTCTCCGGCGTCCACCACCGACCCTCGTAGAGCATGTCGGCCCACCGCTGCGCCATCTGGTCTTTGAGGCCCTCGGCGCTACGGTCGATGGTAATCGACTCGAGGTCCTTCAGGGCCTCGTACAGGAGGGTGCCGCCCGGAGTCTCGTAGACGCCTCGGGACTTCATTCCCACCAGCCTGTTCTCGACCAGATCCGCTCGGCCAATGCCGTGCCGGTTCCCGATCTCGTTGAGCGTGGTCAGCAGCTCGACCGCGCCCATCGCCTCGCCGTTCACGGACACGGGCACACCGGCCTCGAATCCGAGCGTCACGTACTCTGGCTCGTCCGGAGCCAACTCCGGGGAAAGCGTCCACAGGTACATCTCTTCTTCGGGCTCGAAAGCAGGATCCTCGAGCGGTCCACCTTCATGCGAGATGTGCCAGAGGTTCTCATCCCGAGAATAGAGCTTCGTCGCGTCCACACCCTCGAGAGAGATGTTGCGGTCGCGAGCATAGACGACGCAGTCCTCGCGAGAGGTTAGATCCCACTCCCGCCACGGGGCGATGACGGACAGCTCCGGTCCGAGCGCCGCGTAGGAAAGCTCGAAGCGCACCTGATCGTTTCCCTTGCCGGTACACCCGTGCGCCACGGCATCCGCACCCACCTGCCGTGCGATCTCTACCTGACGTTGTCCGAGGATGGGTCGCGCCATCGCGGTACCGAGGAGGTACTTGCGGCCGTAGACGGCTCCAATCTTGAGCGTGGGGAAGACGAAGTCCTCGACGAAGACCTGGCGGAGATCTTCTCCAAAAAAGGCCGAAGCACCTGTCTTCAGCGCCTTTTCTTCGAGCCCCTCCAGCCCCCCCTGCTGGCCGACGTCGCCGGCCATGCAGACCACATCCGCATTGTAGTTCTCCTTGAGCCACGGCACGATAACCGAGGTGTCGAGCCCGCCGGAGTATCCGAGAACGACCTTCATGATGTCCCCATCTCTTAAAGCACACTGTGTGAAAAAGAGGCCCGGGGGTCGGAAGACCGACAACTTCCCGCCAAAGTGCCGGAGGGCCTAGTGCCCCGAACTTCCGCCCCCGGTCCCCTTTCAGGTTCCGTACTCACGCCGATCGTTGTATCAGCGGAAGCATAAATATGCACCCGGAGTGTATTTCGTCAACCCTGACGTTTGCCGATTCCCTAGATGGCACGGGGCTGCGAGTGATCCGCGCGGATACGGATCAGGGACACGCGTGCATATTTCAGACAGATCGACGACTGGAGAGCGTCAGCGAGGTCCGGCCATCGCTTCGAGACGGGCTTTCACGGTATCGAGCGCCGCGGGGTCCCGGAGGATGACCAGGATCGTGTCGTCCCCCGCGAGCGTGCCCAGGACCTCGGGCCACTCCTCCCAGTCGATGCCAGCGGCGACCGTCTGGGCACCTCCCTTCATGGTGCGGACTACCAGGAGATGATCCACCCCCTCCGCGCTGTGAAACAGCGCGGGCAGGAGGGAATCGAGCGACGGCGTGCTGTCCCATTCCTCCGGAGACGTGTAATAACCCGATCCATCCGCTCCGGGCACCTTCACCAGGCGCAATTCGCGCATGTCCCGAGAGAGCGTGGCCTGCGTGACCTCGGTCCCCCGCTCCTGCAGCAACGCACGAAGAGCCTCCTGGCTCCCGACCCGGTGCGCCCGCAGGACGTCGAGGATCTGCTGATGCCGTTCGCGCTTGCTCACGCGACCGCCTTCTGGACCAGACCCCGCACGCGCTCCGGCTCGAATCCGAGGCTTCGCTCGACCTCCTGGCCGTCCTTGAAGACGATAAGCGTGGGGATGCTCCTTATCTCGTACTTCATCGCGACATCGGGCGCCCTGTCGGTGTCGACCTTCACGACCAGTATCTTCCCGACCTGTTCGTGGGCGATTTCATCGACGAGCGGCGCGACCATCCTGCAGGGCGCGCACCAGTCGGCGTAGAAATCGACGAGTACGGGCGCGTCGGTCTGGAGTACGGTCCGATCGAAGTCGTCCTGCGCCAGCTTCATCGGCCGATCGAGCAGCATCGGCTTGCTGCAATCGCCACACTGGGGCCGGTCCGCCGCGCGCTTGAGGTCGACCTTGTTGAGCGTCCCACAGAAGCCGCAGCGCAGGGTGACCGGAATCTTGACCTGTTCGTTCGTCACTGCTTTCCCTCTGGATGATCGTCGTCCGACCAAGGGGTACCCAGAATCCCGCCCGGGTTCCGGTTCACATCGTGGCGAGAGCCCCGCCGACGATTCCGCCGACGGGGCCCCGCCCTGCTGCAAACAAGCGTGTGAACTGCCTAGAAGAGGTCGTACTTGACCCGCAGCATCGTGTAGCGGCCCATCTCCGGCACACCGATGAATGACTGGTAGGTGTCTTCGAACGGCCGCGCGAGATTCCCAAGGACGTTGGTCATGGACAGCTGAATTGTCGCTGCGGTGTTCGGCACCTCATATCCGGCCGTCAGGTCGACGATCATCGCTGATTCCACTTCACCCACAAAGCCGGCCGACGAGGCGGGGAAGGCGGACGTGAAACGGACTCGGCTCGAGGCGTTGAAGCCTCGATCTGCGTTGTTGTATCCCAGTCCGAACGAAGCCTTGTCGGTCGGGGCGTTGAGCGTGATCGGCGCGGCACCTCCGCCAATCTCGAAGGAGTCGTCGCTCACGTGCGACCACATCGCGGTCAACATCCACTCGTCCGTCAGAAACGCCTGCAACGAGAAGTCCGTGCCCCACAAGTCGATGTCACCGACGTTCCGATACGACAGGATCAACTCCGGCCCCCTCGCACCCGAAGACTCCGACGAAACCACTCCGACGGGAATCGTGCCTCCACCCGCTCCGAGCGCCGCCGCGGTGGCCGCCCCCACGAATGGAGTCAGGTAGGCCGTGATGTCGTCGGCATCGAGCCTGAGAAGCGGCGTCTGAACGAGAAGTGGGGACACGAAGTTGTTCTTTTTCATGTAGTACGCATCCGCCGAAATCGAGATGCGATTGTTGAACACCCCGGTCCAACCGACCTCGAAGGTCTCTGTGTTCGACTCGAGAGTCGGCGCCTGGTCTGGAAGTACGAGGCTACCCACAGCTACGGCCTCGTCTGTCAGCGGATTCCATGCTTGCGCCCCGATGTCACCGCTGGTCGGGCTCAGGCTGCCGAGGAACGCCGCGGTGGCAGCGTCGATCGCTCCGGTAGCCAGCATCACCCCGACCATGCAACCCCACATCAGCTGGGTGCTCACAGGCACCAACGCCGACGGGCCACCGAGACCGGCCGGCGTGCAAGGAGAACGCATTCCCTGAAGAGAGCCGTCCGAATTCTGAAGCGACCAACCGTTTCGACCACTACCGTACGCCCGGGTGCTGTAGCCGAGCTGCGCCAGGGCCCCCGGGGCCACACCGCCGGAGATGTCGAGGAAGAAGTTGAGCGCCGACGGCGTCGAGAACGCTCGGTTGTAGGAAGCACGAATTCCGTGATCGGGGCTCGGGTTGAACACGAGCGCGGCACGTGGGGAAAAGACGTTATCCGGCAGAATCGAGTGCGAATCCACACGGCCAGCGAGAATCAGGTCGAACTTCTCGGAGATCTTTGTCTTCGACTGGAGGTAGACGCCCCACTCATCGATCTCGACGCCCTCCGGACTCGTCTCATAGCTCCCGTAGATGCTCCCTTTCGAGTCGGGCCGTGTCCGGAAGATGTCCGCACCGACCGTGAAGTCCTGGCGCCCGTCGGCGAGTCCGACGCCCTGCTGCAACTGCGCGACGAATAGCGTCGAGTTGTCCTGTAGGGGAAGTCCGTCCCGAAGCAACCAGGAGTTCCCCGCATCGCTCGTGTTGTAGTACGCCTGAGCGAACAGACGTTTGTAGGTCACGCGGCCCTGATAGAACTCCGAAATCCAGTCGTTGACCTGGCCAGCGCCAAGGCCGGTCAGTTCGATGCCGGAGGAGCTGTTTTGGCCGTAGGTCCCGACGAACGTCCCCTCGTCCATGAAGCGCCAATCCGCGCGGGCCTCTACGCTGTATCGGCTGATATCGAAGTCACGAACGCCAACCCGCTCACACGCGGCAGCTCCCGCGGCCGGATCGAGTCCCCGCACGACCCTGTCTGCAGTGCACGCAGCCGGATCCGCGACGAAGCTGAGACGGCCTTCCTCCTCCGTGGGATCGACGTACGACCATTCGTCACCCGTCAGATACTGCCCAGAGACCTTGAAACCGAGATCCTCGGTGATCAGAAACGCGGACCGGAACGAGCCCTGGAAGGCGGAGGGTCCATCGAGCGCCTTCGCGCCCGTGCCGAGCGTTACCGTCGTGCCCTGACTCGTGAGTGGAGATTTCGAGAGCATGTGGACGACGCCGTTCGCCGTGTTCGGTCCGTAGAGGGCCGAGCCCGGACCGAGCACCACCTCGATCCTCTCGAGGTCCTCCTCCGTCGTCGGGATGAAGTGCATCAGGTTGACGCGCAGTGAAGGGACCCCGGCAAGTCGATAGTCCGAGAGCATGTGAAGCGCGCCGGAGAAGATGTTGTTGAAGCCCCTCACGACCACGTTCGACGCCTGCAATCCATGTGTGATCACGTCGACGCCCGGAGCCTCCCGCAGGTGGTCAGCCATATTCGTGGCCGGGCGCTCCGAGATCTCGCCAGCGGTAATCACGTCCGTGGTCGCGATATTCTCGACGGCCCGCTCGCCCCCGCCCGCCGCCGAGCGTGAGACGGTTACGGTGATCGGGTTCAACGACTCGGCTTGCGTCGGCATCGTGATGTCGAGGGTCGTGGTCGCCCCGGCCGAGACCCGCACATTGCTGATTGGGGTGGTCTGGTGCCCAACCGCGGTCACCACGAGGTCGTACGTTCCCGGAGCGAGTGTTATCCGAAAGCGCCCCTGCCCATCCGTCAGAGTTCCGGTTCCGGCGACACCACCCCGGATTTCAATCTGGGCAGCATTCACCGGCGTGCCGGACTCGTTGGCCACCGTGCCGGTCAGGATCGCATCCTGAGCCGAGGCCCCGGTCGGAAGGATGAGGGAGAGCATCAGGGCCGGCAGCGCGACCGTGAGCGAACGAACGCGTCGTCTACTCATGACGATACCTCGAGCTAGAGAACGGGATTCACCAGGGAGGATCCAAGGTCAACCTAAGTCCGGAAACCTTGAAGGTGCAATCACTCTTCGTTGGCTCACGCCGTTGGTTCACGACAAATCCGCAGGCCGCACTGCGCTCTCGAAGCACGGGTCGGAGGCCTCGGTAAACACACGCGACTCGTCGCAGAAAAGCGACGCCATCCATCATCCGACTGGCGACACCGGACCTGCGCGAGCATCATGCCGCCACCATGACCCGACCCGACCTCTCCATGGCGGTTCTCGAAGCGGCGAGAGCCCGCGTATCCGATTCGATTCATCGGACGCCACTCCTCCGCTCTCAGACGCTCTCCGACAGAGTTGGCGCACCCGTATGGCTCAAGTGCGAGAATCTGCAGAAGACGGGGGCTTTCAAGGTCAGAGGCGCGTTGAATCGATTGCTCACGCTCAGCCAGGAGGAGCGCGCCCGAGGCGTTGCCACCATATCGGCAGGGAATCACGCGCAGGCCGTCGCGTGGGCCGCGGGTCGTGCCGGGGTGAAAAGCCTGGTCGTGATGCCGGAGCACGCATCACCGACGAAGGTGCGGGCGAGCCGGGAGTACGGGGCGGAGGTCGTCTTGCACGGCGACGCCGCGGCGGCCTTCGTCCGGGTGAGAGAGTTGAGCGAGGAACGCGGGCTGACCTTCGTCCATCCGTTCGATGACCCCGCCGTCGTCGCGGGTCATGCCTCGTGTGGCTTCGAGATCCTCGACGACCTGCCCGACGTCGGGACCATCGTGGTTCCAGTCGGAGGCGGTGGACTCTCCTCGGGGATCACGAGCGCCATCGTGGCGAAGGGCTCGCGGGCCGCGATCTGGGGTGTGGAGCCGAAAGGAGCCCCGTGCATGTTCAAGAGCCTGGCCAGTGGAGAAGCGATTCACCTCGATTCGGTCGACACCATCGCGGATGGGCTCGCCGCTCCGATGGCCGGGGTGCTGAACCACGCGATTCTGTCCGAATACGCCAGGGGGGTCGTCCTCGTCGACGACCAGGAGATCGTCTCGGCGATGCGCCTCCTTCTGGAGAGAACGAAGCTCCTGGTCGAACCCGCGGGCGCAGCGGCCTTGGCGGGCCTTCTGAGCTCCCAGATCCCCGTCGAGGACAGCGGCCCCGTGGTCGTGGTCCTGAGCGGAGGGAACGCCGATCTCGCGCAGTTGGGTCATCTCTTGAGAGCAGAGCCCTGAGATGTGCCGTCTGATCGCATACATCGGGAAACCGATCACTCCGGCACATCTCATGTTCGGTGGAAGTCATTCCCTGTACGAGCAGAGTTGGGCGCCGCGCGAGCTCCTTTCGGGGTCGGTCAACGCGGACGGTTACGGCGTCGCGTGGTATGCTTCGGATCAGCCCGCTCGGCTGGCAGAGACCCGCCCGATCTGGTACGACCAGGACCTGCCATCGACGCTGCGCGCAATCGAGTCGGGGTGCGTAGTGGCGGCCCTTCGAAACGGTACCGCGGGAATCCCCGTTGACCGGTCCGGCCTGCTCCCCCTGGTCCTCGACCGATGGACCTTCGCGCTCAACGGATTCGTGCCCGCCTTTCGCCGCGATCACATGCGGGGCCTGCGCGCAGACCTTCCGGACCATCTCTATTCAGAACTTCGCGGATCGTCCGACTCCGAAACGCTCTTCCTTTTGACGTTGGCGGAGATCGAGGGTGGTGCCACCGCCACCGAAGCACTCTCGGCCACGGCTCAGCGCGTGAAGAAGCGCGTCGGAACCGCCGAGGCTCAGCTGAACATGGTGATGACGGACGGGCAGAGGATCTCAGCCGTGCGTAGCAGTACCGTGCTCGTGTCCAACTCCCTCTACGTCGCCGAGCATCCGCCGTTCGCACCCGACGGTGTCGTGCTCGCGTCAGAGGCTCCAGAGCCGGGCGCCGTCTGGGCTCCGGTCGATGGGCATAGCTGGATCGAGATCGACGCAGACGGCACGATCCGGACCGACATGCTCTTCCTCGACTAGGCGGGCAGTCCTCGTCGAGTCAGTCGACGTCGACGAGCTCGATGTAGAAGATGAGGGTGGCGCCTGGCGGAACGGTCGCCCGTCCGCGAGAGCCGTAGCCTAATTCCGGCCGGACCAGGAGTCGGCGCTTGCCTCCTCGCCGCATCCCGACGATGCCCTCGTTCCACGCCTCGATGACCTCGTCCGCGCCCAGCCGAAAGGGATAGGGGTCCTGCCCGATATTCCCGTCGAACACCGACCCGTCCGGCAGCCACCCGACGTACTGCACCCAGACCCGTCCGTTGGGGCGAGCGAACGGACCGGTACCGATCTCGAGGTCCTGCAAATAGAGGCCGGAGTCGGTCAGGGTAAACTCGGCGAAGTCGATCTGCAGCTCTTCGGCATACTCGAGCAACACGGGGTCTGCGGGAGGAAGAGGTGTGGCGGCAGAAGGTGCGCCCCCCCCGCCACAGGCCGTCGAGGCCAGAGCAAGCAGAGCGAGGCCAATCCTGCGCAGCTCCCACGGCCGACCCCTCCCGAATTCAACCCTCACGTGGCCGGTCTCTCGAACGTGATCCGACCTCCGACGATGGTCAGCATGACGCGCACGTCCTTGAGTGCCCTCGGGTCCACCTCGAAGGGATCGTGCTCCAGCACGGCGATGTCGGCGAGAAAGCCCGGCTGAAGCTTACCCATCCGCTCCTCTTCTCCGGCGACCCATGCGTTGTTCACGGTATAGGCGCGCAGAGCCGTGTCGACATCGATGCGCTCCTCCGGGAACCAGCCACCCTCCGGCGTCCCATCCAGGGTCTCGCGCGTGACCGCCGCGTAGATCCCCTGCAACGGATTCGACGTATACCAGGCAGCGTTGGTCCCTGGCCAATCGCTACCGAACGACAGTAGAACGCCCGCGTCATCGAGTGTCTTGAAGGCGTATGCCCACCGCCCGCGTTCTCCGATTCGCTCTTCCATCCACCGCATATCGTCGATCGTATGGTACGGCTGCATCTCAGCGATGATGCCGAGTTCGGCCTGCCTTCGAGCGGTCTCCGCTCCTCGGATCACCTGGTTGTGGATGATCGCGAAGCGGCGGCCTTCCCGCGGCCCGTTCACCTCAGCGACTTCTTCGTAGATGTCGAGAATCCGGTCGATTGCCTCGTCTCCGATTGCATGAACGCGTGGGTTGAAGCCGGCTGAATCCGCTCCGAAGACCAACCGACGCATGTTGCCCTCCGGCATGAATCCCGAACCGTCATCCGTCACGTACCCGGTGCTGCGATCGTCCCGCCAGTCGCCAACAACGCCCGTTGTGAGGTAGGGCTCGTAGAAGCGAGCCGATGAGGCGCCCATGATGCCGTCGACGAAGCCCTTGAGCCCCTGATACCGAACCCACTCGTCGCCGAACCCTTCCGTGATCCCGGCGTCGCGCATCTCGTCCCAGGTATCGAGCACGAGCCGCATGTTCACCCGTGAGGTGAGCTCGCCCGCCTCGCGCAGTCGGTGGTACACCTCGACCTGTTCCGGCGGCGTAATGTCGAAGAACGTCGTTACGCCGTGCTCGGCGAGCCTGGCCAGCGCGATCCGCGCCTCCGCCAGCTTCTGCTCCATGGTCTTGGCTGGTATCGCCCTGCGTATCTCGGCGGCAATTTCGGCGCTCACCCGCCCCGTCGGAACGCCAGATGCGCATTCGACGCCGTCAGTGCATTCGATACCGACAGCGGCCAGCGCCGCCGCGTTCGCCAGGTATTGAGAGCGATCCCAGTTCCACAGGATCGCCGGGTTCTCCCGGGACACCGGGTCGATCAGGCTCCGATCCGGTCGGAACACCTCGCTCGATGAGGCGAGATCGTCGCCCCTCCCCGTCGAGCTCTGGGCCCATTGTTCGTAGGCTCCCCACATGCCGCCCGTCATCCACGCCCCCTCCGGGAGGCGCCGGGCTGCATCCCCGACGGCGTCGACGAGTCCTTCCGCGTCGGACACCTCGAGGAGGTTCACTCCGAGAAGAAGCTCTCCGGCACGGTTGAAGTGCGTGTGGTTGTCGATGAAGCCTGGAGAAACAAACCGACCCTGAAGGTCGACAATGCGCGTCTGCTCCCCCGCGAATTCGAGAACCTCATCGTCACTTCCAACGGCGACGATCTCGTCGCCCAGAATCGCAATTCCTTCCGCCCAGGGGGTCGCCTCATCCCCCGTCCATACCCGACCGGAACGCAGGATGAGGTCTGCGCCGGCAGCCTGCGCGTCGACCGCGATCGGGACACTCCACAGCATGAGCAGACACAGGGAGAACCGAAGGCAGGGCGTATGGGTTCTTATGTTCATGGTGACTCGCCACAAGGAGTTCGATTCTCGCGCGGAGGAAGGACGCCGGTAGGAGCATCGCACGAAGAGGCTCACACTACCGAGGGGTCGCGCGAACGGGCAAGAACCTGTATGCCTGTAGCCGACTCGGCACAGCGATCACCTATGGACCTGCCAAGCTGGAGCAAGACGTTGATGAGTGGAATACCCCGAGCGTCACGATGGCCTTCTTCCTTCGCTACGGCGCTCGCCCTGCTGTTCGCGTGTACCGTCCCCGCGTCGAGCACGCCG
>JBDGVT010000104.1:0-13786 GCA_039585495.1 Gemmatimonadota bacterium
TCTCGAACATCCCCGAGTTGGCCCCGATCGCGGGCCTCAACCAGGGACGGAGCTGGGTGGAGGAGACGTGGTCGTTCGACGACGCGTTGAACGTCCGTGTAACACAGGGCGGGCAGGCAGATCCGCCCGCAGCGGCGGGGGGTCGCGGTGGACGAGGTGGGGGTCGGGGAGGCGGCGGTAACGCGTCCCGCTCCCAGACGGCTCGCTTCTTCTACAGCATGGCAAGGCTGCCCGACGAAGCGATGATGCCCCGCTGGCACGACGAGCGTGTCGGCTTCAACTCGAGCCGCTCGTACGATTTCACGCGGCCTGACAACCGTCTCGAGCAGGTCCGCTTCATCCACCGCTTCCGCCTCGAGAAGCAGAATCCCGGCGCCGCGGTTTCCGATCCGGTCGAGCCGATCATCTACTGGATCGATCCGGCCACGCCGGACTGGCTCAAGCCGTGGGTCGTTACCGGTGTGGATGCGTGGCAGAGCGCCTTCGAAAAGGCGGGCTTCAGCAACGCCATCTTCGGGCGGGTCGCTCCGACCCCCGAAGAAGATCCGGACTTCTCGATCTACGATGCGCGGAACTCGGTCATCTACTGGTGGCCATCCACGGTGCCGAACGCCACTGGTGGCCAGATCGTGGACCCCCGTTCAGGAGAGATCCTGAAGGGTGAGGTCAACATGTTCCACAACATCACGCAGCTCTTGAAGTACTGGTACTTGGTCCAGGTCGGGCCGCTCGACGAGCGTGCCCAGACGCTGCCGATGCCCGACGAGCTCATGGGACGGCTGGTCGAGTACGTGGTCACGCACGAAATCGGTCACTCGATCGGTTTCCCGCACAACATGAAGGCGTCGTCACAGTATCCGGCAGACTCGATTCGTAGCGTGACCTTCCTGGAAAGGATGGGAGGGAGCCACGTGGCGACCCTCATGGACTACTCACGCTACAACTACGTGGCCCAGCCCGAGGACAACATTCCCCTCGAGTACCTGATTCCGAAGGTCGGTCCGTACGACGACTTCGCGGTGAACTGGGGATACGGCGAGATCCGGGGCGCGAACACCCCGGATGACGAACGAGCCACGTTGGACGAGTGGGCGCGCCAGCAGGACGACTTCCCGTGGTTACGCTTCTCGACGTCCGATGCCGGGCAGAGCGACGCTGGCAACCTCACCGAAGCGGTCGGCGACGCCGACGCGGTTCAGTCCACCACCTACGGCATGCTGAACCTCGGACGCGTGATGGACATGATACTCGACGTGACCGAACAGCCCCGCGAGAACTACGCAGAGCTGGAGGCCGTGTATGGACAGGTGGTCGGCCAATGGGGCCGGTATATGGGCCACGTGACTGCCATCGTCGGGAGCGCGGAGACCCAGGAGAAATACGGGACCGGAGTTCGCTTCGAGCCCACCTCCCGAGCGCGTCAGCAGGAAGCGGTGCGGTACTTGAACCAGACCGCGTTCCACGTGCCCGAGATGTTCCTGGACGAGGACGTGCTCCGCCGGATCGAGCCCACTGGCGTTCTGGCCCGCTTCCGCACGCAGCAGCAAAGGGTGCTCAACAACCTGCTCCAGCAAGCGAGGCTCGAGAGGCTCGTCGAGTTCGAAGCGATGGATGCCGGCTCGGCCTACACGGTCAGTGACCTCATGACGGATCTTCGCGAAGGCGTCTGGAGCGAGCTTTCGGCTTCGAACGTTCGAGTGAATCCCTACCGTCGGAACCTGCACCGGGCGTTCCTGGAGATCGTGAGCACCCGCCTGAACCCGACCGAAGATCAGGTCACGGCAGGGGCTGCACCGTGGACATCGGACATCCGGGCGGTCATGCGGGCCGAGTTGCAGGATCTCGACGCGCTCGCCGAGCAGGCGCTCGGCCGCTCTTCAGACGATATGACGACGATTCACCTGCGAGACCTGCGGACCGAGATCTCGAAGATTCTAGACACTGAGTAACGTCTGGGCTCTGACGGGCCCACGCGGCAGGTCGCTTCGCCAGCTTGCCCGCCCGCACTGCGGGCGGGCATTTTGGCGCTCATGAACCGAACACTCCTTGGCCTCGCGGGACGCCCGTTGTCGGCGGCACTACTCGAAGCCCAGCATGTCGCCCTGCGAATGCGGCTGAGGGAGAAGCCGATTTCGTGACGGATCGCGCCTCGGCGCTCCCGATCGGAGGGATCGTTCTCGTGGCACTTCTCGGCCACCTGTCGCTCTTTCCAAACGTCGCGGACCTGGACGGCTTCTATCACATCGGCCACGCCCGAGGGTACCTGGAAGGGTCGCTGTTCGACACGTCCCTCCCCTGGGCCACGAGGTCGATCATCCGGGATATCGGAGGCGACCTTTGGTGGGGCTTCCACGTGCTTCTGCTGCCCTTCGCCGCCCTGAGCAGCGTGGCGATCGGGCTCCGGATTTCGGCTTTTTTCCTCACCGTTGGGCTGGGACTGACCGTCTACTGGGTGTTCATGCGGCACCGAGTCACCCACGCTGGTTGGTGGGCAGCACTCTTCCTCGTAGCCGTGCCGAACATCTTCTTCCGGTTCCTCATGGTGCGGCCGCACGTCGTATCCCTCGCGGCGTCCGTCGCGCTCCTTTCCGTCCTGGTGCGGGGACGCTGGTGGCAGGTCGTCCTGCTCAGTGCTCTCATGAGCTGGGTCCACCTCAACCTCTTCTGGATGGCTCCGGGACTGGTCGTCGCCTACGCGATCGTCCGGATTCCAGTCACGGTCGCGCTGGGGCGAGAGGACCCGGACCAGGGCGTCCCCATCCGCCAGGCATTGCCCGCGGTCATGCTCGGGACGCTCGCCGGATGGCTTGCGCGTCCCGACCGGATGGCTTGCGCGTCCCGACTCGTTCGCGACAGCCAGGCTCCTGAACGTCCAGCTCATCGAGCTGTTCATGCAGAAGACATTGGACGCGCCCCTGACCTTCGCGGCTGAGTTGTCACCCATCGCCGCCCCCGAACTACTCCGTACAAGCTGGCTCTTCGCCATCGTTTGGGCCGTGGCTGGGGTCCTCTTCCTCCCCGCCGCCGTCCGAGGTCGCCTCACCGGTCTGCGACAGGAGCGCGCGACGTTCACGATCACGGCACTCCTGGTTTCGACGACGTTCCTGCTCATCGCGCTGTTCTCTGCCCGTCGCGGGATGGAGCAGTGGGTTGTGTTCGGATGCCTCACGTTACCGTTTCTGCTCCCTGTCGTGCTGCCGAACCCTCCTGGTCGGCGAACACGGGCCGCGATCGGGATCATGTTGGCCGGATATCTCATGTGGGGGGGATGGCGTCACGCCCTCACCCGGTGAGATCGTCTTCCATGCGCGATGGGACAACTTCGGTCCACTCCTCGCGCACAACCGTGAGAACCGGTATCTGGCGGGAATGGACCCCATCTTTCAGTTTGCGCACGACCGCCGCGCATACTGGGAGTTCTTCTACCTGTCATCTGATGCCACTGTCGAGTGGACGTGCGACGCGTGGCCATGCGCCGCGGGAGCTACGACGGATACGTATCAGGTGCTTCGCAATCACTTTGGCGCTCACTGGGTCGTAACCGAGCCGCGCCGGAATCCGCGGCTGTCGCTCTACCTGCTCGAGGATCCACGCTTCGCCCTGGCTCTGGAGACTACTCGTGAGGCGGTCTTCGAAGTCCTCGCCGAAGACCCTGCCGCCCCGGACGAGGGAAGCTGACACGTGCGCGTCGCGCTCTTCGCCACGTGCCTGGCCGACCAGTTTTTCGCCGATGCGTGTGCGGACACGGTCCGTCTACTCAGGCATCTCGGAGTCGACGTCGACTTCCCCGAGGGGCAGACGTGCTGCGGCCAGCCGGCTCACAATTCAGGACACGCACCGGAGGCCCGACGCATGGCTCGCCATACCCTCGGCGTTTTCAGGGATGCCGAGCACGTGGTGCTCCCGTCCGGTAGCTGTGCGGGGATGATCCGATGCCACTACCCGGAAATCGAGGACTCCGAGGCCGCGCGCGATCTCTCGGCTCGCACGTGGGAGCTATCCGAGTTTCTGGTGAAGGTGCTGGAGGTCGAGACGCTCGGGCATGGCCTCGAGGGCAAGACGATCGCATACCACCACGGATGTCACGCGCTGCGGGAGCTTCGGGTCGAGGCCGAGCCGACGACTCTACTCCGTGGAGCTGGGGCCGAGATCGTGGAGTGGGAAGCTGACCAGGAGTGCTGCGGTTTCGGCGGACTGTTCAGCACCAAGCTACCCGAGGTGTCGGCCGCGATGGCGGACCGGAAGCTCGACTCGCTCCCGGACGTCGACTTCGTGACATCTGCCGACGGTGGGTGCCTCCTCCAGCTCTCCGGACGAGCGGGCAAGCTCGAGCAGCCCACGCGCTTCCGACACCTCGCGAGCGTGCTCTGGGAGGGCGTGACGGGATGACGACTCCAAACCCAGGCGGCTACCGCGCTGCTGCCGCGCGTACCCTGCGTGACGAACCTGATGTCAGCGCTTCCGTGGCGTCCGCCACACGGACCTTCGACGGGCATCGTACCCGTGCGTACGCGGAAATCGACGCGGAGCGTTGGCGCGACTGGGCGCGTGACGTGAAAACGCACACGCTGACCCACCTGGATCGGTACCTGGAACAGGCGGAAGAGCGACTCACCGCAAACGGTGTCCACGTGCATTGGGCCGGGAAGGCCTCGGACGTTCACCACATCCTCCAGAAGATCGTGGCCCGGCACGGCATCGCGCGCGCAGTGAAGGGAAAGAGCATGCTCAGCGAGGAGCTGGGTGTGAACGAAGAGCTCGAGCGACTGGGTGTGGCGGTTCGCGAGACCGATCTCGGCGAGTACATCATCCAGCTTCTCGGTGAGCCGCCCAGCCACATCGTGGGGCCGGCGATCCACAAGAGCCTGGACGACTGCCGCCGACTCTTCCACGAGCGTCTCGGGACAGCGCTCGATGCGGAACCGGACACGCTCGCTGCGGCGGCGCGGGCGGCGTTGCGACAGGAGTTCCTCGACGCCGACCTGGGAATCTCCGGGGGGAACTTTCTCGCGGCCGACTCAGGGACGGTCGCGCTGATTGAAAACGAGGGGAACATCCGACTCTCGACTTCGCTGCCCGACGTGCATGTCGCACTCGTAGGGATCGAGAAGGTCGTGCCACGCATGGAGGACCTCGCAGGATTCCTCCAGCTCACGGCCCGCGCCGCCACGGGACAACCCATCGGCAACTTCGTCTCGCTCATTCAGGGCCCTCGAGGAGCAGACGAGACGGACGGACCACGGGAGGTGCACGTGGTCCTCGTCGACAATGGGCGAACCACCCTCCTCGCCGACGAAACCGGCTGGGAAGCGCTCCGATGCGTTCGCTGTGGTGCGTGTCTGAACATCTGCCCGGTCTACCGACAGACTGGAGGCCACGCCTACGGCTGGACCTATTCCGGACCCATCGGTGCGATCCTCGCTCCCGGCATGTTGGGCCTTGCCGAAGCCCAGCCGTTGCCCCAGGCATCGAGCCTGTGCGGAGCCTGCGCCGATGTGTGCCCGGTCCGGATTCCCATCCCGAAACTCCTGCACCACTGGAGGGAGAGCGCCGTCAATGACGGGCTGGCCCCGGCCTCAGAAGGCTTCGGAATGAAGCTCTACGCTTCTCTCGCCGAGCGTCCCGGCGCATTCGGCGCGGCGGGATCGATGCTGCGTTTGACCCCATGGCGAGCGATGGGCTCTGCCCTCCCCGTTCTCGGCGGATGGGTACAGGAGCGCAACGCTCCGCAACCAAGCCCGAAGAGCTTCCGTCGGCTCTGGAAGGAGGGCATCGAGTGAGCGGCCGCGACGGGATTCTGACGCGCATAAGAGACGCGCTGCGCGAGCGGGAAGCTGCCGACCATCCCGGCACGTTCGAGAGTTGGCGCACACCCGCCGTGGCCGGCTCGGCCCTCGACCGTTTCGAGGCCGTGTTCACCGTGGCCGGGGGAGAGGTCGTCCGGCTCCCCAACCCGGCAGCCGCTACCGCCTGGATGACTCAGTTCGGCGGAGAATACTCGTCGGCGACGCTTGGCACGACTCTACCCGCTGAACTGAGCCCTGATCTTCCTCAGATCGACGCCGACCGGGCGGAACTCGGGGTCTCGATGGCCCGGGGAGCCGTTGCCGAAACCGGTAGCCTGCTCCTCGACGCCAGAGACGGGCGCCGCACGCAGCTCCTCGCACCGACCCATGTCGTCTTCGTGCACGCCGAGGATATCCATGTGACGTTGCTCGAGGCGCTCAACGAGCTGAGTTCTGACCTCCCGTCGGCGATCGGGTTGCACTCCGGACCTTCGAAGTCCGCCGACATCGGTCAGATCCTGGTGAAGGGCGTGCACGGACCGGGTCGGATCATCGCGGGCATCATAGCCGCCGAAGCGCCCACGGATCACGCTGAGGACACATGAAATCAATGAAGATACTCGCTCATCCGGCGGTTCTTCTTCTGGTCGGTTGCGCACCGGCTGGCCCTGTCGACGACCGACTGGCAGAACTGTTCGCCGACGATCTGACCGTGGTCGACCTCACGCACACCGTCAGCGCCGAGGCCCCGTACTGGCCCGGGTCACCCGTAAGCCCCTTCAGGCACGATACGTTGAGCGCTCACGACGACGGAGCTCCGTCGATGGCCGCCTTCGCGGTCCCCGAGCACTTCGGAACACACTTCGACGCACCGGTGCACGGTGGCATGGGACTGCCCTCGGTCGACCGCGTCCCGACCTCTGAGCTCTTCGGTCCAGCCGTCGTGATCGACGTTCGGCAACAAGCTGCCGGGGACGACGACTACGCGGTGACGGTGGACGATGTCCTCAACTGGGAAGCGGCACACGGGCGGATCCCGCCTGGGTCGATCGTGATCATGAGGTCGGGGTGGGCCGCACGTTGGACCGAGGGAGACGCGTACTACAACCGAGACGCGGACGGCACGCTCCACTTCCCTGGCTTCGGACCTGACGCGGCCCGTCTGCTCGCGGAGGAGCGGGATATCGCCGGAATCGGCGTCGATACTGGAAGCGTTGATCCCGGGAATGCGAAAGGATTCCCGACGCACGGCATCGTCAACGGCTCAGGGCGCTTTCATCTCGAGAACCTGGCTGACCTCCGTGCCCTCCCTGAGTCCGGGGCATACCTGATCGTCGCGCCGATCAAGATCGAGGGAGGCTCCGGAGGACAGGTGCGTGTCTTCGCGGTGTTGCCCTGACGTGCGCTCCTTCATGATGCCGAGCCGGTCCATGAAAGCCCTCGCGACTCTGGCCGTTCTCGCGGCTGGTGCGTGTGCGGAACAACCGAGTCCCGACCCCACGGGGAGCGGCACCCTCGTCGACGCGCGTGCGATCCTTCTCGACCCTGCCCACCCCGCATGGAGTGAGCCTGCACCCGACACCTTCCTGGCGACATTCGAGACGAGTCGCGGCGACTTCGTCGTGGAGGTGGTCCGTGCGTGGGCTCCGATCGGGGCCGATCGCTTTTACAACCTCATTCGGCACGGATACTACGACGACGCGCGTTTCCATCGCGTCATCCCCGGGTTCATCACGCAGTGGGGCATTGCCGGCGACCCGGAGGTCACGGCGATCTGGTACGACCGGGGCATGCCCGACGACACGGTGGTGGTGGCGAGCAACGTGCGCGGAGCGATCGCATTCGCGTTTACCGAACCGGGCACGCGGTCGACGCAGGTCTACATCAACATGGTCGACAACACCCGACTCGACACCCAGAACTTCCCACCCTTCGGACATGTCGTGGAGGGAATGGAGGCCGTCGTCGACTCCATCTACTCCGGGTACGGGCCGGATTCGGGCGGAGGTGTTCGGAATGGAGACCAGAGCCTGCTGGTATCAGGAGGCAACGCCTACATCGACCAGGCATTCCCCGAGCTGGACCGCCTGATTCGAGCTACGGTCCGGACTCGATAAGGGCCCTGCCCTCTCGGTAGAGGAGCCCCCCCGGTGCGCGGCGCCTCCCGTCAGCTCACCGGCCGCGTGGGGGTCGAGTACTTGTCGAACCAGCCCTTCAACGTGGTCATCTTCGAGATGCCGTGACTGGGTCGGCCCCAGATTCCATGGGATTCTCCAGGGACACGCACGAGAACGGTCTCCACACCCACCATCTTGAGTGCCTTGTAGTACTGCTCGGACTCGGACATCGGCGTGCGCCAGTCCTCCTCGCCCGTCATGATCAGCGTCGGTGTCGTCACGTTCTCGACGACGGATAGCAGCGATCGGCTCTCGTAGTGCTCGACGTTGTCCCAGGGCATGCCCGGGAACCAGTACTTGGCCGAGACGGCAGCCATGTCCGCAGTCAGCGTGAAGGAATACCAGTTGATGACCGGATAGAACGAGAGCGCGGCGTTGAAGCGGTCGGTGTTGCCGACCATCCAGGCCGTCAGCACACCACCCCCGCTCCCACCCGTCACGAAGAGGTTGTCCTCGTCGATGTAGCCACGGTCGATGACCGCGTCGACACCGGAGTTCAGGTCGTAGAAGTCATCGCCCGGGTACGCATGGTGGATGAGGTTGCCGAACTCCTGTCCGTAGCTGGTGCTCCCTCGAGGATTCGTGTACAGGACCACGAAGCCCTCCGCGGCCATCATCTGCTTTTCGATGTCGAAGCCGTCCCCGTACGCCGCGAACGGACCGCCGTGGATCTCGAGAATCAACGGGTATTTCCGCGCGGGATCGAATCCCGGAGGCTTGATGATCCAGCCGTGAATCCGTCTGCCGTCCTTCGAGGACTCCCACCAGATCTCTTCGACCTCGCCGAGTTCCTTGGCCGCGAAGAGGTCCTCGTTGACTGCAGTGAGCACTCTCACGTCCGAACCGACAGACGTCACGGCGACGTCACCCGGGTTGTGTGGCCCGTCGGTCAGGACGCCGATCATGCCATTGTTCGCGAGAGAGTACCCGGGAGCTCCGGCGTAGGCCGATTGGCTCGACCCGAGCCCTTCGGCGACGATCTCGTGACTCCCGTCCAGAGAAAACAGCGCCAGCTTGGGGTCTCCCTGATCGACGAAGGTCGCGTAGATCCCTCGGCCGTCGGGCGCCCATTGTGGCGCGCCCACGGAGCGGTCCAGGTGATCTGAGATGCTCCGTGCCCTCGAGCCATCCCGATTCATCACATACAGCTTCGTCAGCTGGTAGCCCTGGTAGCGTTCGTCGTTTCCGACATAGGCGATCTGACGACCATCGGGTGAGACGGCAGGTGAGCCGTCCGGGCCGCGGCGATCCGTGAGCTGAACCTGGGCGCCGTCCGTGACGGAGACCTCGTAGAGCTCGGAGTCCATCATCTCCATCTCCACGTCCTCGCGGAGGTTGGCCGAGACGATGAGGCTGCCGCCGTCCGGAGTCCATTTGAAGCTTCCGGGTCCAAAGAAGCCGGATGCATAGCTCCGGTTGCCCTCCGTGACCTGACGAGCGGTCCCGCCCTCCGCAGGAAGCACGAAAAGGTGCATGGTGCCCGGAGGGATCTCACCGATTCCGTCGAACCGGAACACCAGGTCGTCCGTGTACTTGGCCGGGGCAGCCCACTCGGCGCCGGGAGGTGCCTCAGGCATCTCACCGATCACGAGCGCGGCCTCGGGCACGAGCTTCGCGAACGCGATCTGGCTCCCGTCGGGAGACCACTCCAGCCCCATCGGCGGCTCGGTCAGACTCGTAATGGGAGCGGTCTCGCCTGAGTCCATCCAACGCGTGTATATCTGCGGAATTCCCTCGCGGTCCGAGATATACGCGAGTCGCGTTCCGTCGGGAGACCAGCGTGGAGAGTTGTCCTGGAAGTCACCTGTCGTGAGTCGACGGTGCCCGGTCCCGTCCGTGTTGACGATCCAGATGTTAGAGAACGTCATGTCCTTCATGACATCTGCGTACCGTCGCACGTAGACGATCGCAGAGCCGTCCGGAGATACCTGAGGATCCTGGGTGTACTCGAGGTTGAAGACGTCCAGGTGGGTCAGTCGATCCGAGCTCGCCTGTTGTGCCTGGAGAGGAGTGACCAGGACGAGCAACGCGAGAAGGGAGAATCCGAGCCGGGAAGACATCTGAGACAACTCCTTGAACCGGGTAATACGGGTCTGTACCAGATAGGCCTGCACCGGAAGAGAAGCAAGCCGAGTAGGGGCCAGAAGAGCTCCGCGAAGCTCCAGGTCGACCCCGTCTTGCTGGGCGTGACCCGAGGGTGAACCCGATCACCAGAATGAACAGCAACACGCCGAGCTCGATTTCGATGCCCATGTCCATCCGGTCTGAATCGTCCCGGTCTTGTTCCTGCCTGGTCCGCTCGTCTCGCCTTGCCAGGTTGCGCAGGGGAGGCGCGAGCGGCAAGCGACGCTCTTGCCGACGCGCCCTACGCTCGATCGGCTGGAGGCACCGCGCAGGGGGCAGGGCACCTCGGCAGGACGTGCCGTTTCGGACCCCGCTGGCGACCCATCCCGACCTCCCACATTTTCTCCGCGGCCGTTTCTCCCGCCCCGAGGTCCCGTGTCCGACTCCGACCAGACGTACAAACTCCACCGCGTCCTGCGCGTTCGTGACGGATGGGCCGTCACCGTCGGCATCGTCATCGGCGCCGGAATCCTGGGGACACCCGGCCTCATCGCCGGATACCTCGGCGATCCGTGGATCATCCTCGCCATGTGGACGTTCGGCGGTGTCGTCGCTGCGCTCAGCACACTCGTGCTGGCCGAGATGGCCGCAGCGCTCCCCGAAGCCGGCGGGAAGTACGTCTATGCCCGCTATGCGTGGGGCGACACGATGGGGTTCGTGGCAGGGTGGTCAGAGCTCATCGTCTCGCGTGGGTTCAGCGGTGCCTCCAAAGCGGTTCTCATCGCCACGTACATCCTCGTCCTCAACGGGGGTCGAGGCTCTGTCCCTGTCGTGGCCATAGCGATCGTGCTCGCCTTCTTCCTCCTGCATACGCGCGGACTCAAAGCAAGCACGACCTTCCAAAACGCAACCACCGCACTGAAGGTCCTGATCGTCCTCGCGATCGCGGGGGCCGGCATCTGGGGTGGGGACCTCGCCGGCTTCACGGCGCAGCCACTCATCACGAGCGGAGAGACCACTGGCCTACTCGGCTTTGCGCTCGCATACCAGTCCATCTCGTTCGCCTACTACGGCTGGGAGGACGCAGCGAAGATGGCGGAAGAGGTGAAGGACCCCGGCGTCGCTCTCCCGAGGATCCTGCTCGGCGGGGCGCTCGCGGTCATGGTGCTCTACCTGCTCATGAACGTGTCCTTCCTCGCTGCCCTGACACCGGCGGAGATGGCGAACTCGCAGTCGGACCTGGTCGCGGCCGACGCCATCGCAAGCGTATTCGGGCCGGCCGCGGGCACGGTCATCGTGGTTGCAGCCATCCTGATCCTCATCAGCAGCGCCAACGTGAACTTCCTCGGACTGCCGCGGGTCGCGTACGGCCTGGCCACCCACGGCCTCGCCCCACGCGCATTCACCCGGGTCGATGCGCGAGGCACGCCACGAAACGCGCTCATCTTCATCTCGGCCTGGATCGGCCTGTTGGCGCTGTCGGGTGCGTTCGAGATGCTGATCCGCTTCATGATGACCACGGCCATCACGGTCGACACGATGGTGCTCCTCGGGTACTTCCGGCTCAGGGCAAAGCAGCCTGACCTCGAGCGCCCCTTCAAGATGCCGGGACACCCATGGCTGCCGGGAATCACGATCGCCCTCTACATCGCGATCCTCGTCATTCTGCTGTGGACTCAGCCACGTCTCGCGATCGGTGCCGGCGGCATGATCACGGCAATGCTCATCGCAGGTCTGATCACGACGAACCGCCGCAAACGCGCCGGAGCCGACGCACCGTCTTGAGCCGTCCGCTCGCCACGGTCCGAGGCCTGACCACCGCCGGGATCACGCACGTCGTCGGGATTCCCGACAACACGTCCGGGCCGTTGTTCGACGAGCTCAGTCGCCACCCGACGATTCGACTCGTGACGGTGACCCGTGAGGGGGAAGCGATCGCCCTGGCGTCCGGGCTCTGGCTCGGCGGTGCGTCTCCTCTCGTCGTGATCCAGAACACAGGATTGCTCGAGGCCGGAGACGGCCTTCGTGGCACGGCCACGCGCATGGGCGCCCCGATTCCCATGCTGATCACCGGACGTGGATACGCCAAGATGGAACGCGCCAACGTCGGCCCCGATACGCCGAGGACGATCGAACTGCTCACCAGAGCCGACGTCGATTCTACAGCGCTGATGACCGAGCCTACGCTCGATGCCTGGGGCATCCCGTTTCGCGTATGCGCCGGGGACGAGGATCCCGTCGCCGCGATCTCCGCAACCGTTTCGGAGGCGAGCGCGTCTGGGAGACCCACCGCCGTAGTCATGACGCGGGCCCTCACCTGATGCTCACGGTCGCGCAGGTACTGGAGCCGCTCGCGCGGCACCGAAGCCACGAGGTGATCGTCACCACGATGAGCGTGACACGGCCCTGGGGGCTGCTCTCAGACAGCGACCTCGACTTCGCTTCGGCAGATAGCGCGATGGGCCACGCAGCGGACCTCGCGCTCGGAATCGCACTCGCGAGGCCTGAGCGAAAGGTCGTTTCTCTCAACGGTGACGGCAGCATGCTCATGTGCCTGGGGACCCTCGTGACCGCGGTAGCGTGTGGCGCGAGCAACTACATCCTGATTGTCTCGGACAATGGTCAATACGAGATCACCGGCCATCAGCCAGTCGCCGGTGCGGGGCGAGTCGACTATGCGGGACTCGCTGAGGCGGCGGGATTTCGGCAGGCGTATCACTTCGACGACGCCAGGACCTGGGCCGAGCAGCTGCCGGAGATCCTCTCCTCGCTCGGCCCCACGTTCGTGCACCTCGCGGTGGCACCCGGTACGCAGGGACCCATCGGACGAAGCGAATCGGAGCCGGCTCGCTACCTCCAGCACTCGCTCTCAGAGTGGTCCCGGATCATGCGCGAGGCGCTCACGGGTTCCACGCTTTAACAAAGGTCCCGCTCGGGCATCCATTCATACGAGGAGGACGACGTCCCGGTCGTCCGACGACAATGTTGGTGCGCGGGGAGTGACCGGAAATGAAGGTGATGACAGGCGGAGCGATCGTACTGAGCGTGCTCATGGCGACGACCGCAAGCGATATTCGGGCCCAGGATGCGAGCGCGGATTCCATGGGTCGGCGAGGCCGTCGGATCGGCGGCCAGGGCGTCGAGATGATCATGTCGATGCGCGAACGGCTGGAATTGACCGAAGACCAGCTCGCCTCTCTCGAAGAGATGCGCCGTGGCTCGGTCGAGATGCGAAACGCGCGTGCGGCCGAGATGGCCGAGATGCGTTCGCAGCTCCAGGCCGGACAGATTCGCCCGAGTGAAATGATGGCGTTCATGGAAGACCGTCGAGACGCAGCAGCCGACGTCGCCGCCGGGCATCAGGAACGCATCGAAGGGATCCTGAACGAAGCCCAGCTCGAGACACTTCAAGCGACGAGCCGCAGAGGTCGGCGCTCGGCCCGAGGCAGCCGAGGCGGCGCGGGATGGCAGGGCCGAGCGGGGTTCCGCAACGGCCGCGGGCACGCCCCGGGTATGCGACGGGGTCAGATGCGTCACCCGCGCGGCTTTCGCGGAGCGCGAGGGTCCGGCCGAGGTGGCCAGGCCGGGTTTCGTCGCGGCGGAGGGGGTTTCGGGGGCAATCAGCCCGGCCCCGGAAGGTGACCGGCTGGAGACATGAGATAGACAACTCGGGTCGCTGAGGAACGCGCACCTCGTCAGTGGGCCCGGGGAGCCCCGTCCGGCTAAGGCTGGGCGGGGCTCATCTCACGTAGCCACTTT
>JBDGVT010000105.1:0-10621 GCA_039585495.1 Gemmatimonadota bacterium
GCCATCACAGGGCCTGAACTGAGCGCCAGGCGTCCAGATTCCAGCACCTCGACGACGTCAGGATGCCAGGAAAAGGGAGCCTCTGCCCCTTCGAAGAATGGGGCCCACCCTCGAGCGATCGCCTCGCGTCCGCGCAGCGGTTCGTTTCCGCTGAAGAAGACGGCTTCGGGAGAGATGAAGGTGAGGAACGCCTCCAGATCGCGATCCGCCATCGTCTTCGCAAAGGCGATCTCGCGAGCCTCGACCTCTGCCGCGGCTCCGCCGACCTGCCCTTGCACGACAGACGGCGCAACGACCGTCGCGCCAACCACCAAGAGCGCCAAGCTCAGCGCAGCAACATCCGACCGAAGAATCCCCATCCGTCATCTCCCTGATTTTGGTGCTTGCCGACCGGCCGGAAACGCGGCGTATGTGGTGTCCGAAAGGAACGGGACACTACCGCTTCCGGCGCGTCTCTCCCTCGGCCGTCTCGACCACGAAAGCAGCCAGTTCCGTCCAGCGCACAGGGCTCGGATGCAGCTCTTCCAGGATCTGGTCGGCCGTCGCTCCGGTGAATGGACCCTTGTGCCCCTTCTTGGCCTCGCGGTATGCGGCCACGGCGCGACGTACTACCGGTCGCTCATCAGGGGTCAGCTCCATGACGGAAGTTAACCCAAGTTGCTGATCCGAACGCCCTGCAGCCTTCCAACATGAATCGAAGCCTCTCCGGGACGCGCCGACCGCGGCGAGGGTCGGCCGGTCCTCCCCGACGCTCGCGCATGGGGGTAGGCCTCTGTAGAGTTGGGCCATGACCGTATCCTACGACAATTCGAAGACCGTCTTCGAAGGCATCAAAGCGGCCGGGATCACAAGTATCTCCGCACTGCCGGAGACCTGGCTCGGCCTTCTGTTGCAGCGCGCCGAGGACGACCCCGACATCCGCCTCATCCAGGTCGCCAAGGAGGAAGAGGCGGTGGGGATCGCCGCCGGCGCCTATTTCGCGGGCGAGCCGCATGTTCTCCTCATGCAGAACCACGGCTTCTTCGGTGCCATCAACGGCATCGTATCTCTGGCCCAACTCTATGGAATCCCGTTGTGCATGATCATCGCGCTACGCGGTGACTGGGGAGAGCCTTATCCGTGGCATACCCGCGGCGGAATCGTTACGGAGGATGTGCTCCGGGCGTTGAGCATTCCGTTCGAGTACGCTCGCGATCCTGAAAAGGTCGCCAAGCAAATTCAGGAAGCCTGGACGTTCTCTCAGAGTTCGCTGTCGCCGGTGGCCCTTCTCCTCACTCGTGAACTGATGGAGGACTGATGGACCGCCGCGAATGTCTCGAAATGCTCTATCCCGAGCTCGAGGACAGGCTGGTCGTGACCATCATGGGTGCCTGCGCCCAGGAGCTCTACGACCTCGGTCACCGAGAGAACTTCTTCTACCTGCAGCATGCGATGGGGCTCGCCTCCTCGATCGGGCTGGGCCTGGCGCTGCACTGCCCGGAAGAGCGTGTCGTGGTCCTCGATGGAGATGGTTCGGTTCTCATGAACCTGGGCGGCCTCGCGACGCTGGCGCGGTATCGTCCGACGAATCTGCTGCACATCATCTTCGACAACGGGAGCCTGCTCTCGACCGGCGGCTTCGAATCGCACACGACGAAGGGGATCACCGATCTCGCAGAGATCGCTCGGGGAGCCGGGATTGCCCACGTCGCGTCGGTCGACTCGACGATGGCGTTCGGCGAGGCTGCGGTGGAGGCGCTGGAACGCGATGACCTCAGCGTGATCGTGGCCAGGGTGAGGGCGGTCGGCCCGGACAACTACGGCATGGACTTCGCGTTGCCGGAGAATGCGTTTCGGTTCAAACGAAACGTCCGGGACAGAAAGGCGGGCGTCAGCCCAGGACCGTGAAGCTGCTGTCCCGGTTGATCTCGCGATTCCGTGAATAGAAGCCGACGTCCAGTTCCCAGCCGGTCTTGGGGCACCGCACCTTCACCGGATCCGAGTCATGATCGTGGCCAGACTCGCACGCTACGATGAGCTCGGCCATGAGTCGGCCAACCATCGGCGCGGTCTTGAACTGATTGCCGCTCGTTCCGACCGCGAGGTAGAAGCCGTCGAGGCTCGAGCGGTCGTAAATGGGGATCCAGTCGTCGGTCGTGTCGTAGAGGTCGGCGATACCCCTGGCCTCGGTGGGAATCCCGAGTTCCGGAATCCGTAGCGCCATGCGGTAGACCTGGGCCTTCCACTGCGCCTCGGTAACGTTCCGGTTGAAGTCGTCCGGATCATCGACCCAGTCGGGTGTGTCGCACTCCGGATCGAGGCTGCCCACGAGCAGCAGGCCGCCAGTCTCCGACCGAGAGTAGACGCCGACGTCTGCATCCGATGCGAGGTACGCGTCGTCGGCCTTCTGGCCCGGGAACGGGACGTAGTGCACCTCTTTGCGAAGCGCCCTGGTGCCGACCTCCATGTCTTCATCGACACCCGCCATGCGATTCACGATGAACGAGTGAGGGCCGGCCGCATTGACCACGACCGGCGCGTCCAGGGCGCGGCCGTCGGCCAGCGTCACGCCGCGGACTCTGCCCCCATCCTGGCGGACCTCCACGACCTGGGCATTGAACTCGAAGACGGCGCCGGCAGCCTCGGCGGCACGCTGGAGGTTGTGGGTAGCGAGTTGGGGATCGTTCACGTATCCGGCGTGCGGTAGAAAGACCGCCCCCGGGTGTTCGGCATTCGAGGGAGTGCCGAAGGCTTCATCGTCCGGGCGCCGAGGCGGATGGTACGCGACCGTCTCGTAGAAGGGGACCTTCTCCCTCAGTGTCTCGGCATCCCACTCTTCGTACTCGATGCCCAGCTCATCGTGAAAGCGAAGATGCTTCTCGTACCCTTCCGTCTCCGAGCGTACGACGATCATTCCGGTCTGGACGAGATGAGCCATCCCGCGCTCGTCCTCGACCCCGAGGTAGGCCGGCCAATCCTTCCAGTGGAGATAGCTCTCGAAGGCGAGAGCAGACCCTTCGAGCGTCGAATAGTGCGTCCGGACGATGGCGCAGGAGTTGCCGGTGGAGCCGTACCCGGCCGCCGGCAACTTGTCCAGGCAAAGTGTCCGGTTCCCGCGGCGAGCCATCTCCAGAGTGATCGCGGCACCGATGATGCCCGCACCGATGACGATCACATCGAGCCTCTGCTCGGTGTTCATCTCCCCTGCCTCGGTTGCTGTCGATCCTGCACCTGATCTTAGAATCTCGGTGTCGTCGCGGCGAGCCCCGACGGGTGCGCGGGGTGGCGACGTACGCGGCGGGCTACCTCGCGGTGATCATGCTCGAGGCGCTCGCGACGGTGACCCTGCACGACGACCCTCTCGGAGTCACCGCTCCGATCATGCACTTGATGGTCCTCGCCGTCATCGGGACGGCACGACGCGACCGGAGATGGAGGCGCACCCCGGTGGTGTGATCGAGCCTGTATTCCCTACTGGCTGATCAACCGACCCAGGGCCTCGACACCCCCGACCACGGGTAGCGACAGCGAAGTGCCATCTAGATCCACGCTGAGTTCCGTGCCCGGCTCCGGCCAGAGCGTGAACTCCGGATCACTCGAAAAGATCATGAGACCGATCTGCTGGCCGGCCGGAATGATCTGGTCGTCGGGCTGGAGATCGAACGTCAACTCACGAAACTCTCCGGGCACGAGCGGATCGCTTTCGCGTAGCGACTCGTGGTTCTGTGGATCCGCCCACCCGCGCGTGATGATGTTGTCGTTGATCGTCCCTTCGTCGGTCCAGGGGAGTGACACGAGCCAGACAGTCAGGTTGGCCGCCGTAGCATTGGCCGCGACCCGGATCGTTACGCTCGCCATCCCGGAGAGATGAACGTCCCGCGCGAGTTCAGGCGTCGCATACAGCAAACGGCTGGGCGACACCGAGGCCCCCGCCAGCGCGGCTCCGTCGAGCCTGACGTCGTCGACAAGACCCTGAACGCCCTGTGCGCCCGGATCCTCCAGGGTCAGAAGCCCGACGGCATTGCCTTCTCCCTGCGGGTGCAGCGATACGGAAACCGCCTCCGGATGCGGATAGTCCGGGTACGCGGTGGGCTCCTGCCGATCGGCACCCTCTCGCACGATCCACGCGCGAGCATCATTCTCGACCCCGTTCTCGACGCCATACACGTAGCGCGTGAACCAGCGGTTCATCCGCTCCAGCGGGGGCGGCCCGCCATGTCCCCCCTGGTGATAGTAGATCTGCGTCGGGACACCGCGCTCCTTGAGCGCCTGTGAAATCCGGTAGCTGTGCTCCGGCATGACGTTCCAGTCGTTGAAGCCATGCGCCATGAGCGTCGCGGCTCTCACCCCGTCGATCACGTTGAGGTAGTCCCGGCCTGCCCAGAAGTCGTTGTAGTCACCGGTGATGCGGTCGTGGTTCACGGCCATATCGGCGTCGCGCACGTTCGCGTCACAGTAGACGCGCCTCTCCGGGTCGCCAGAGTTGATGAAGTCGTAGAGCACATCGACGTCCTCACCGAGGTACCCCCCCGGAGAACGCACGAGGCCGTTGGACCGGTAGTAGTGGTAGTACGACGTGTTCGGGGCCACGGGGATGATCGCGTTCAGTCCGTCCACACCCGTGGTGGCCGCTGCGAGAGGCAGCGTCCCGTTGTACGAGGTGCCGGTCATGCCGACGCTCCCCGTCGACCAGTACGCCTCGACTTCCTCTCCGCCGACGGGCTCTGTGAAGCCACGTGCCCTGCCATTCAGCCAGTCGATCACGGCCTTCGGAGCCAGCGACTCGTTGATGCCTCCGACGGTCGGGCACCCTTGCGACAACCCGGTACCCGGAGACTGCGAGTGCACGACCGCGAAACCCCTCGGGACCCACGTCGCCACATGAGAGTTGGAGATCACGGGTCGGCGACTCTGATGCGGGATCGAAGGCATGTCACCGCGCACCGGAGGCTCGGCCCCGATCTCGTGCTGGACATCCCAGAAGAACTCGGCGGCTGTGGTGCCGGTCCCCGAGTAGTACGGGGACGACTCGTAGATAACCGGGACCCTGAGCCCCTCTCCATCCGTCTGAAGCTGACGCGTCACATCCACGTGCACCCGGTCGGGGCGTCCATCGCCATCGGAGTCGAACTCGGTCTCGACCCAGAGGTCGTGGCGGATCCAGCTCTCGGGATCGGCGAAACCCTCCACCACTTGAGCCTGCCCGTCGACGAAGACCGGTTGGGCGGATGACGTAGCCTGGGCCGCGACGGGTGCGTTGAGCAGCGCGGGCCCGAGCGCGGCGAAGATTGCAAGTTTCGCGATCCTACGTGTACGGGGTCCAGCAGTCTGTCGTGACGACGTCATGGTGTTTCCTGGTGCTTCGGTGGGGGATTGCGGACGGTCGCATGTCATGGCGAGGCGGCCCACAACGTAGGAGCCGGACTCGCGACTGTCATACGGTTCGGCCCCGGGTCAGAGTTCCAACTCGAACTGGAGCCCGGTGAACGTGAGCCGGTGGTGCGGTGTGAGTCCGAGGTCGTCGATGGCCGCCCGATGTTCGGCGGTCCCGTACCCGGCGTTACGGTCCCAACCGTAGCCAGGATACCGAAGCGCCAGGCGACCCATGAGGCGGTCGCGCATGACCTTGGCGACGATCGAGGCACATCCGATCGAGTGGACCGATGCGTCCCCGCCGACGATGGCCTCGTGCTCGCGACCGAGCCACTTCACCGGCAATCCGTCGATGACGATGTGGTCGGGCATCGGCACGAGGTTGTCGAGAGCCCGCTGCATGGCAACCGTCGTGGCTCTCAGGATATTCCTGCGATCGATCTCGCGAACGGATGCGGCTCCCACGCCGACCGAGGAAGCTACCTCGAGGATCCTCGTGAACAGCTCCTCACGCACCGAGGCCGAAAGCTGCTTCGAATCGTCGGCGCCTTCTACCGAAACGCCCTCGGGCAAGATCACCGCGGCCGCGACCACGGGGCCGGCCAACGGCCCCCTCCCCGCCTCGTCCACACCTGCTACAGAACGACCGCGGCCCCAGAACCGTCGCTCGTATTCGAGCAGGTCCTGGGGCCGCTCAGACCCTTGGTCCTCCGGCTTCATCGCCGGGCGCTGATCAGCGCGCGGTGCGCTTCTCCGCGATCCGTGCAGACTTACCGCGACGGCCGCGCAGGTAGTAGAGCTTGGCGCGGCGCACACGACCGCGGCGAACGACTTCGATGCCGGTCACGGTCGGCGCTTGAAGCGGGAAGATACGCTCCACACCGATGCCACTGGAGATCTTTCGAACGGTGAACGTCTCGTCGACTCCACCGTGCTTACGTGCTATGCAGACACCCTCGAACGCCTGAATACGCTCCTTCGCGCCTTCGCGAACGAGGTACAAAACGCGGATGGTGTCACCGGCAGCGAACTCGGGAATGTCGTCCCTGAGCTGCTCCGCTTCGATTTCTTTGATTACGTCAGTCATTCTCGACTCCAATGACACGGCCAGAGGTGTTCTGGCAGAGACCAGTAGTATAACCCGCTCCTATAGGGGCGTGAAGTCCTGATATCACCCGTTGGCAGCCGTGTTTGGAGTCGCGAAGTTGCCGTGTCTCATACCCGTATCGTGGAGTCACGATGTCCGTCGCTCGCCATGGTTTCCTCATCGCCTGCACTTCTCTGGTCGTCGCCTGTGGAGGTGATTCGGCGTCGAGCGACAGGGTCCAGCCCGACGCGGACCTTCCCCGTGTGGCCCGGCTCGAGGCGTTGCTCTCCACCCTTTCGGCCGATTCCATGGAAGGCCGGCGCACCGGCACACCGGGCGCACACCGGGCCGCGCGCTTTCTCGCGGCTGAGCTGGAGCGGTACGGAATCGAAGCCGCCGGTGACGACGGGTACTATCAGACCGTACCCCTCGCACGTGTCCAGGTGCAGGGACCAGGCGGCCAGATGAGGGAGCGCCTTTCTCTACCCTCTGAGGACCTGGACTTCGACACGCTCCCGCCCGAGCAGATCGTGAGGACCGAGGCGAACGTGGTCGGTATCATCCGCGGCTCTGACCCGGCGGTCGCGAACGAGACCGTCGTGCTCGGGGCCCACTTCGATCATGTAGGGATCGGAGCGGCAGTCGAGGGACCTGACGGTGTACTCGACTCGATCTACAACGGGGCCGACGACGATGGATCGGGAACGGTCGCCGTGCTCGAAATCGCACGGGAGCTCATCGAGGGCAGGCCCCCGAGGCGCACGGTGGTCATACTCCTCAGCACGGGAGAGGAGTCGGGCCTACTCGGTACCCGATGGTACATCGAGAATCCCGTGGTCCCCCTCGAACAGACGGTCGCCGACCTTCAGATCGAGATGATCGGGAGGCCCGATGCCGAGGCGGGAGGGTTCGGTCGCGGGTGGCTGACGGGTTACGAGCGGACCACGATGGGCGATCAGTTGAGCAAAGCCGGGTCGCCGATCGTACCGGACCCACGGGTGGAACAGAACTTCTTCTTTCGCAGCGACAATATCGCCTTCGCCCGCCTGGGAATCCCGGCCCACACGCTGTCATCCTTCAACCTCCACGGCGACTACCATCAGCCCTCGGACGAGGTCGATCAGATCGACTTCGCCCACATGGCTGCCCTGGTCGATGCCGCGGTACAGGCCGTCAGGTTCCTGGCGGATGGCCCCACACCGGAGTGGAAGCCGGGTGGAATGGACGGGCTCACGGGAGGCTGAGCCCGGGCACATGCCCTACTCTTCGAGCAGCTCGGGTCTCCGTTCACCCGTGAGCCGCTCGGCCTCCTGTGCCTTCCACGCTTCGATCTTGGCGTGGTCTCCCGAGCGGAGCACCTCGGGTACGACGTATCCGCGATACTCCGGCGGCCGGGTGTAGGACGGCGCTGACAGCCGTCCCTCGTCATAGAAGGAGTCCGTCGCCGCGGCGTCGTGGTCGCCCATCGCACCCGGAAGGAGGCGAACGACCGCGTCGGTAATCGCCAGAGCTCCCACCTCTCCCCCGGACAAGACGAAATCGCCGAGCGAGATCTCGTCCGTGGCCAGATGGTCGGCGACTCTCTGATCGACGTCCTTGTAATGCCCGCAGAGCAGCGTCAGTTCGGGCTCGACGCTGAAGCGGACGGCGTCCTCGTGCCGGAACGGACGGCCACGAGCGGACAAGAGGACGACGGGCCCGGACGGGTCCAGGTCGTCGATCGCCTCGAAGAAGGGCTCGGGCTTCATGACCATTCCCGCGCCACCCCCGTAAGGGATGTCGTCGACCGTCCGATGCTTGTCGTGCGTGTAGTCGCGGAGGTCGATCATGCGGTATTCCACCAGCCCGGCCTCCGCGGCGCGCGCCGGAATCGAGAGACCCAGCGGTCCCTCGAAGAACCCGGGGAAGATCGACACCAGGTTGATGCGCATCACAGATCCAGCAGACCGTCGGGAAGGTCGACGACCATCCGGCCTTCCTCGGGGTCAACCTCGACGATCACATGATCCAGATACGGAATCATGACGACTCCATGAGGGCCATGTACCTCGAGAAGATCTGCGGGCCTGACTTCGTAAACCTCGGCCACCCTTCCGAGATCGGTCCCATCGACCGTAGTGACCGTCATGTCCAGGAGCTGGTGATAGAAGTACTCACCCTCGGCCAATGGCTCCAGCTGGTCGGCCGACTGGAAGAGGTACCGCCCTCGAAGTAGCTCGGCCTGATTCCGATCGTCCACGCCGCCGAAACGGACGAGGAATCCACGCTGGAACGGACGCACCGTGTCGACCCGCAATGGCGGCAGGTCGGGATTGGGTTGGTTGTCCTTCTCCTCACCCAACAACAGAACCACCCCGGGAGCATACACGCTCTCGGGGTGGTCCGTGAGTGGCCAAACGAAGAACTCGCCCTTGGTGCCGTGGGGCTTGGCAAGCTGCCCGACGACGAGATGGCGCGGGTCTTCGCGACCCATGGTTCAGAGTCGCCCGAGGGTTACTCGGACTTCTCCTCTTCCTCGTCCGCGGCTTCGGCCTCAGGGGCTTCCTCGGCCTCTGCCGCCGGCGCCTCGTCGGCTTCCGCTGCTGGCTCTTCCTCGGCCGGAGCTTCTTCCTCCGCCGCGGCTTCGGGAGCCTCATCTGCTTCGGCTTCTGGAGCAGCCTCTTCTTCAGCGGCGGCTTCCGGAGCCTCATCGGTTTCAGCCGCAGCCTCTTCATCCGGAGCTTCGGCAGCAGCCTCGGCCTCGGCGGCCGCGGCGGCCTCTGCTTCGGCAGCTTCAGCGGCGGCTTTGGCTTCCGCGACCGCAGCCGCTTCATCCGCCTTGGTCTTCTCTTCCGCAGCCCGACGCGTCGCGAGCAGTTCGGCGCGCTTGGCCTTTCGCTCCTCGGCATCCACTTCGCCGAGGGCAACGACGGTGTCGCCGCCCTTGCGAGCCTTGGTGATCAGCGACTTCACGGTGCCGGACGGGCTTGCCCCCTCCTCCAACCAGTGATCGACCCGTTCCAGATCGAGGACCAGACGTGCGGGGTCCGAAAGCGGCTTGTAGTAGCCGAGCGTTTCGACGAAACGGCCGTCGCGCGGCGACTGGCTGTCGGCGACGACGATTCTGTAGTGGGGCTTCTTCTTCCGGCCCATACGCCGGAGTCGAATACGTGCAGGCATTTCTGTGCGTGTTCCTGTCTTCGTGTCAGCTCTTCATTCGTCGAAGAGCACTGCCCATGGGCCCGATTGGCCGGAAAAAGGGCAGACGCAAAGAATAAAAGAGTGGGGCTTGGCTGTACAGCGATGGATGCGCGCCGAGCCGGGTCCGGGGACCGTCAGGTCACCCGCTAGTCGAACTCGTATACGGGCGGTGCCTGGTCCGCGCCGACGCGACCGGTCTCCACATTCGCCTTGAAGTAGTTCTCGCCCCGCACGGGCGAACCGGCGACCCGGCGCAGCATCGCGACTTGTCCGATATGCGTCAGGGCGTCCGCGAAGGGCCCCTGAAGGAGCTTCTCGGCGGGATGGCCAAGGGGCTCAGGTGCCGCAAGTCGTTCGTCGACCGCTGCCAGGCCCGCGAAGAACCGCTCGCACTGGGCATCCCAATCGTCCGAGTTCGTCTCGCTCCAGCGATGTTCGCCGTCGGTCAACGCCAGACCCCACGCGAACAGGTCACCGAGATGGGAGAGGATCTGGACCGCGGTTCGCGAGCCGGGTCCTGCCGAAACCGCCCCGAATCCGTCCGGGGCGTCACGAATCGCTTTGCCACCGCGGTAAGCGATGGTGGCAAGCATATGTCGGAGAAGCTCTCGATCGTCGCTCATGAGATAAGATGGGTGACCAAAGGCGAAACGCCATCGTGCCGGCGCCGATGTTCGTGCGAATCTCGGCTCCAGAGTCGGGTTTTGGAGCGCCGCCTCCCTCCGGACAGCCACCGATGCCCCGACAATCGATACTCATCGCCCTGGTGGCGCCTCTCGCCTGCCAGACCGAGGCATCCCTGCCCGACGAATACCTCCGTCGCGGGTACTACGTGGGCACGAGTGGCGGAGGCGTTTCTCTCGCCCTCGCCGAGACCTACCTCTCCGCTACCCGTCTGAAACGATCGCTGGCCTCCCCAGCGCCGCGAGTTGCTCGTTCAGTCTGGCCAACTCCCCATCGAAGAAGGCCTGGATCGATTCCTTCGCGTCCTCGAGCCTCCGT
>JBDGVT010000106.1:0-10604 GCA_039585495.1 Gemmatimonadota bacterium
GCGCATCGATGTGATCGATTCCGGGCACGGCATCTCCAGCGATGCGCTCCCCCAGATCTTCGATCCGTTCTTTACGACGAAAGCCGACGTACGCGGCGTGGGTCTGGGCCTATTTACGGCCGCGGGACTCGTGCGAAGCCACGGCGGCAGAATCGCGGCGGCGAATCGCGCCGATGGGGCGGGAGCCCGACTCACGGTCGAGATCCCTCTCTCGTCGCCTGCAGAAGCGGTCGAGGCGCTCGCATGAGGCCCGCGCGCCTCCTTGTGGTCGATGACGATCGTACGTTTCGGATGTCGACGGCGACGCTACTGCGCCAGGATGGCCACGTGGTCGCCGAGGCGGCAGAGGGTACGGCGGCGGTGGAGCTCCTGAAGGAGGAAGAGTTCGACCTCATTCTCCTCGATCTCCGGATGCCTGGCCTGGACGGGATCGGAATCGTCGAGGTACTCAGGACCTGGGGCCACGACACGCCGATCCTGATGATCAGCGGTTTCGGCACCGTCGATACGGCGGTCAGCGCCCTGCATGCGGGGGCGGACGACTTCCTGTCGAAACCCGTTGAACCCGATGTCCTGAGCGCCCGAGTGGACGCGCTTCTCGAGCGCCGTCCGAGCCTGGGATCCGCGGACGGGCCTCCGCCGGGCGGGTTGCTCGGCCGTTCCAGCGCCATGCGGGACGTGCTCGAGATCATCGAGCGCGTCGCTCCCACGGAGGCGACCGTGTTGGTGACGGGAGAGACCGGTACGGGGAAGGAACTGGTCGCCCGCGCACTGCACGACCGCTCCGATCGCTCCGACGGTCCGTTCGTGGCCGTCAACTGTGCTGCGCTCGCCGAGGGTCTGCTCGAGTCCGAGCTGTTCGGGCACACCAAGGGCGCGTTTACCGGTGCCGTACGCGACCGAGCCGGCCTGTTCGAAGCCGCGTCGGGAGGTACGATCCTCCTCGACGAGATCGGTGACGTATCTCCGGGCGTTCAACATCGGTTGTTACGGGTTCTGCAGGAGCGCGAGCTGACCCGGGTCGGTGCCGTCCGACCCGTCTCCGTAGATGTCAGGGTCGTCGCAGCGACGAACCGCGATCTGCGGATAGAGATGGAGGCGGGCCGTTTCCGTGAGGACCTCTACTACCGACTGAACGTGGTTCGCATCGAGACGCCCCCGTTACGGGCTCGACGGGAGGACATCCCCCTCATCGCGGAGGCGTTCTACGCCCGAGTCGGGCGGCGGCCGCACGCCGGCTGCTCCCCACTCGCCATGCGCCTGTTGCAGGCTCATCCGTGGCCCGGCAACGTGAGGGAGTTGCTCTCCGTCCTCGAGAGTTCCCACATCCAGGCCGGTGATCGACGGATCGAGGCCCAACACCTTCCCGCTGAGCTACGCGATGCACGTGACGACGCGGCCGGATCGGAGCGGTACAGGAATGAGCGGGCCGCGTCGGACGAGCGAGCGGCGATCGCGCTCGCGCTCGCTGAAACCGGAGGGGCAAAGAGCGCCGCAGCGGACCGACTCGGCATGAGTCGTACCACCCTCTGGCGCAAAATGCGCGACTACGGCCTGGACGAGCACCCGAATGGCTGACGGGCTTCGTTCCCTTCGTTGGCGAGCCGCGATGGTCGTCGTCGGGTTCGGACTCGTGTTCGCCTGGATCTCGGGCACGGGCGGAACGTCGCATACGCTTCAGATCGACTACTCCTGGGGTCGCGATGTTCTCGACAGTGCTGATGTCGAGATCGATGGAACGGTCGTGGGGATCCTTCAGCGTTACGGGAGGAGTCAGTACGTAACCGGCTTCCGGGTCGAACCGGGCGAACACGCGGTGCGGGTGCTGCACGATAGGTGCACGTCGGTACCCGACACCTTTCAGATCGGCGGGACAGCCGGACGCGTCGTGGTCTTCATGGCGGAGGTCGACGACGGATATTCCTGCCGAGTCGTCCTACGCTGACCCCTCGCCGTTCGATGGTGGGCGAGGCCTCGAAGACATCTCCGTCGGTGACACCGGGGGCGGTGGCGCCGGTGCGGTCACTTCCGGGGTCGGTGTGGCCGGAGTGTCGGTCGAAGCTTCCTCCTCGGTCTCCTCCCTCTTGATCGATACCAGGTTGATGCTCCGGAGCTGCTGATCTCGCTTCTGTGAGCGTGAGCGCATCGCGCTGATCCCGAAGAGGGTACCGCCGAGGACGATCGCGAGGAGGGGGACGTTCCAGGTTGTGCTCCCGACCGCAAAGGTCGAAATCACGGCCCGCAACGTGTCGGGTGCGCTCGCCTTCCAGAGGGGCTCACTCGAGGCGAACTCGATCGCGAACGTAATCGTGTCGTACGGGATCACGGCCTTGTAGGAGACGTCCACGAGCCCGCGCAGGTCCGATTCGACCCTCTCGGACCATGCCCACCCCCGGCGACCGTCGATGGTGAGCACCTCGATGTTGGTGAAGGAGCGATCCCGGTCCGTTGCCGAAGCGATCGCTCGCTCGAGTGCTCCGGTCACGTCGTTCACGTCGAGTACGCCCGGATGGCCATCGACGTAGATGACGCTGGTGCCGCTCACGTCGGTGTGCACCCAGGTCGTATGGAAGGTCATCTCCAGGTCCGGAAACATTGGTGCCGGATGAACCGATTCGGGCTGCAACAGGAAGCCGATTGGAGGCTCCTGAATCTGCGGTCCCTGGAAGTTGGGGACGGTGCAGGCCGTCGAGGAAAGCAGAGTGGCGAAGGCGACGGCGAAGGCTCGGCGCGTCACGGGTGGACTCCTTTCCAGAAGGTTCGTTCGCTCACGGTGTCTCATGTGGAGCGGCCACGCCAGCCTCTCGTTTCAATGACACGGAACGGTGCGCGAGTGGCCAGGGCGCGCCATCTTCTTCGACCGTGCCGGCCGGATCGTCGGCCGCTCGCGTAAGGAACCCACGACGGAGTACTGCCTGATGCGCACCCCTTTATCGCTCGTCCTGACCACGCTCGTCTTCGCCACGCCGGCGTTCGCACAGAACATGGACGATGTGGAGATTGAGACCCAGAGGCTCGCCGATGGCGTGTACATGCTGGTCGGCCAGGGTGGCAACATCGGACTCTCCGTCGGCGAAGACGGGGCCTTCGTGATCGACGATCAGTTCGCTCCGCTTACGGACAAGATTCTCGCGGCGATCGCCGCGGTCAGCTCGGAGCCGGTTCGCTTCGTCTTCAACACCCACTGGCATGGCGACCACACAGGGGGCAACGAGAACCTCGGTGAAGCAGGCGCGCTCATCGTGGCCCACGAGAACGTGCGCGAGCGGATGGCGGTCGATCAGGTGCTCGAGCGGATCGGTCGTGGGGCGAGTACGACTCCGGCATCCCCAGACGGGGCGCTTCCGGTCGTCACCTTCACCGAGGACGTCTCCTTCCATATCAACGGAGACGAACTGCGCGCGTTCCACGTCTCCAACGCGCATACCGATGGTGATGCCATCGTCCACTTCGTGCGAGCCAACGTCGTACACATGGGTGACACCTTCTTCCGCGATCGATTCCCCTTCATCGATACCGCGACGGGTGGCTCCATCGACGGGATCATCGCAGCGGCCGACGCCGGCCTGTCCGTCATGGATGCCGACACCCAGGTAATCCCCGGGCATGGGTCGCTTTCATCGCGCGAGAACCTGCGCGAGTACCGTGACGCGCTCAAGACGATGCGGGATGCGGTGGCAGAACTGATGGAGCAGGGCATGACCCTCGAGCAGATCCAGCAAGCGCGCCCGATTCGGGCGCAAGCAGCCGCATGGGGCCAAAGCGAGGCCGCCGAAGCGGGCTTTGTGGCCACGATTCACTATGGCTTGGATGGCGCCTGAGCGGTAGCCGGTGTATATCAGGCGCATACAGGGTCTTCACCTAGTCTTCATTAAGTACTTCTACGCACTTATCCTTGCACGAAAGTCAGGCATCTCCCTACATAAGATGCCCTTAGTACTAGTCGATATTTCTGTGTGAGAATGCACTCAAGGAACCGCGCGGCGCATGGACCGCCGGACTGGAGAAATCAGATGGGTCAGACGGGAAAAAGACTGCCCTTACTCCCGCTCTCGATCGTTGGGCTCGCGCTGCTCGCTGGATGTGTGGACGAGAAGATCGTCTACCAGGACCGGGAGTTGTTCGAGGAGCCGCTCACAGAAGCGATGAGCTTCCTGGGATATACCGACCACGAGACGAAACTCACGGTTTGTGGGAACTGCCACGTCGAAAAGCAGGGCCAGTGGGAAGAAACCGGCCATGCTGATGCGTGGGAGGGCCTCCAAGCGAGTGGTGCAGCGCAGACTTTTTGTGAAGGCTGCCACACGGTCGGCCAGAACGGCAATCTGATCGCAGAGATCGCTGGATACGAGGCGACCGCGGAAGAACGGTACGAAGACGTACAGTGCGAGTCGTGTCATGGCCCCGGCCTCGCGCACGTCGAGAATCCGACGGACGCCACGGTTCCGCTCGCCGCCCTGAATGTGGGTGCGGACGCTGCGACCGGGTGCGGTGACTGTCACTCCGACACACACCACCCGTTCCTCGAAGAGTGGGCACAGTCTCGGCACGGAGACGCCAGCACCCACAAGAATTATCGCGAGAGAGAAGGATGCGATAGTTGTCACGGTGGTGAGGGCGCCCTGCGAGCCTGGGGTGTGAACACCGACTACATCGAGAAGGGTCAAGGCGACCAGATCGGAATCACGTGCGCGGTCTGCCACGATCCGCACGACCCCACCAACGAAAATCAGCTGCGCTGGCCGGTCGACTCGCGGAACGTCGACGAGAACCTGTGCATGAAGTGCCACCAGAAGCGCGCGGTACCAGAGGCGTCGAATTCACGTGGCCCACACTCGCCACAGGGCCCGCTCCTCCTCGGCCAGGACGTCGGCTGGATTCCCCCGAACTTCGTCTACCAGGATCAGCTCATCAGGGGAACGCACGGCAGCGAGGCGAATGAGAATCTCTGCGCCACGTGTCACGTGAATTCCTTCACGGTTACTGACCCTGCGTCGGGCGACCACGTCTTCAGCGCGACGGGTCACCTGTTCAAGGCCATCCCGTGTCTGGATCCGGCAACCGGGATTCCGACGGGCGACGACTCATGTGGCATGAACACGACCGAGCGGACCTTCGTGTCCTGCACGACCTCGGGCTGTCACGGAAGCGCCGACGCTGCACTGTCAGCGCTGCTGATCTCACAGGCCCGTATAGCGGCCCTCGTGGCTGAACTGGACGCACTGTTGGACCTGGTGCCCAGTACGGAGTTCAACTCGAGTGACGGTGTCTTGACCGTTGCGGAAGGAGCGAACTTCAACGCTGGCCTCGGTGACATCGAGAGTTCAGCGGTGCACAACCCGTTCCTCACGGAAGCGCTGCTCACAGGCAGCATCGATGCGATGATGACTCAGTATGGGTTGCCGCTTCTCTCGCCGGACCTGGATCTCAACCCGATCATGTGGGAGTTGAGCACCGGCGGAAACTAAGGCAGCTTTAGTGGGAGACACCGTAGTGATGGACCGCCCGATCTGATGATCGGGCGGTCCATCGGATTTCGGTGCCCTGAGCGTTCCCGGGTCCTCTTACAAGCACGGACGCCCACAGCATGATTGACCGGATCTCTGCCTGGTGGGGGAGCTTTCTGGACGGACTAGGCAGCTTGTCCCTTCCCGCATTGGGAATCTTGGGCATCCTGATCCTGGGCGGTGTAGGCGGTAGCGGATATTACGCGTATCAGACCTACGACTACGTGCAGCACGACAACGACTTTTGCCTGTCGTGCCACCTCATGGTTGAGCCCTATGAGCTCTTTGCCGAGAGCGCGCATCAGGGTCTGACGTGCAAGGCTTGTCATCAGCCGACGCTCGTTGCGCGAAGTCAGATGGCCATTTCTCAGATTGTGGAGAATCCCGAGGAACTGTCGGCACACGCGGAGGTCCCGAATGAGATCTGCGCCGACTGTCACATCAACGGGGACCCCGAGAAGTGGCGCCTGATCGCGAATACGGCGGGCCATCGTGCACACCTCGAGTCGGATGCGGCCGAGCTCACAGGATTGCAGTGCGTCGAATGTCACTCGACGTCATTGCACGCATTCTCTCCCACGGATCGGACGTGTGCTCAATCCGGGTGCCACGACGACAACACGATCAAGCTCGGGGCCATGAGCGAGCTCACGGTGCATTGTGCCGCGTGCCACTCATTCGTGGCTCCCGTCGGAGAGTCGGACGGACAGCTGGCGGTGAGCCTGCTCCGTGACGAGGTCGGGTCCGTAATCCTACCGGACTCCGAAGAGTGCTTCAGTTGCCACGTCATGCGGACGCTGGTCGTTATGCCTGACCCCGATCCGCATCTGGGGTCGTGCGCGGCGTGTCACAACCCGCACGAACAGACCGAGCCTTCGGAGGCTGTCGAGTCCTGTGCTACGTCAGGATGTCATGCGCAGCCGGATACACTTTCGGCGCACCACCGTGGCATCTCCGAGGCGGTGCTCAGCGAGTGTCTCCAGTGTCACAAGGCTCACGACTTTGCCCTGGATGGATCGGACTGCGCCTCCTGTCACGAAAGTGGGCCAGCAGAGTCGATATCTGAGTTTAGTCACGATGAACACCAAACGGCTGAGTGTGCGAGCTGCCATATCTCAGTCGATGGACACGCGGTCTCGACGGTGACGACAATCCAGGATTGTCGTAGTTGTCACCATACCGCCCCGGTATCAGCAAGCTGTGACCGATGCCACGCTCCGCAGGATGCCCCGATCGATCTGTTCCACAGGATCCGGCCAATGGTGCTGGAGGTTGGCACCAATGACCCGCGCCGGAGCATGGACTTCCCTCACGAGCGCCACGTCGAACTCAACTGCGCGGACTGTCACACCGAAGGGTTGGCGCTGGAGGTCGCGAGCGACCTCGATTGCCAGACCTGTCACGAGGATCATCACACGCCGGAGAGTGATTGCGCGGCGTGCCACAACGCAGCCCCGGTCGAGGCACATCCGCCGGCGGAAGCTCACGTGACGTGCAGTGGCGCGGGATGCCACACGGACCTGCCGTTCGAGAGCGTCCCGAGGACCAGAGCCCTCTGTCTCGGCTGCCATCAGGATCTGGGCGCGCACGAGCCGAATCGCACATGTGCCGAATGTCATACCCTACCAGCGCCGAGAAACGGAACAGGCGCGCCGTGATCGCTGCCGCCCCGAGGCTCGCATCAGGCCCTGGGTCGACAATAGGACTCATTTCGCTCTGCCTGTTGTGGCACATGGGGAGTCCCCTGGCTGCCGAAGGCCAGAGCTACCGAGGATGGGCCGGCACGTCCATGCAGGCGGTGGAGCTACGTCCCATCGGACTGGACACCGTGCCGTTCTCGGAGGTCGTCGCCGATACGAACGGCGGATTTGTTTACCACGGCTACGATGTGGCCTGCGTCGCGCCCGAGGTATGCACTGGAATCGTGCCGCTGAGCGAGGTGCGGACTGTCGCCGCGACGCAGGACCTGAGCCTGACCTTCTGGGGCTTCGGCGTGCGTGGGCTGAGCGCCACCACGCTGGTCAGAGCAAGGGGTCGCCTGGGCGGCGAAGTGTTCTGGCCTCGATCCGATGACGAATTCGATGCCATCCTCGGGTACGTGCAGTTGTCGAGAGGGGCGGTCCGCGTGAGAGCCGGTCGGCAGGACCTGAGGTCCGGCCTCGGATTCACCGGATTCGACGGTGGGCACGTGTCTTTCGATCGGCGTTCCTTTCATGCCGAGGCGTACGGTGGCCGTAGCCTCGCCAGAGGTCTTCGAGAACCCGCCAACGAGGCCTTGAAGGGGCTCGACGACTTCCTCCTGGACTACGGCACCTACCTCATGGGTGGTGCGGTGAGCTTCCGGAATTTCGGCACGCTTCTGACCGCGCGTTACCACCGTGAGATTCTTTCCGATCGATCCGGGTTCGTCGGGGAACGTGCTTCACTCGCCGTCAACACGCGGGCACAGGGCCTTCGTCTCACGGGCTCGATCGACTACGACTTCTCCTTTCAACAGGCGGGGAAGGGGCACATCACTGTTTCCGCTCCCCTCGCGAACGGTCACTGGCTTCTCGAGGTCGTGGGTCGGCGGTACGTGCCGTATTTCGAGTTGTCGACCATTTGGGGGTTCTTCGAACCCGTCTCCTACTCCGAGGCGATGCTCCGACTGGGCTGGTCTCCGAACACGACCTTCGGCATACGGGCCGCAGGTGGATGGCGAGCGTATCGGGACACCCAAACGCCGATCGTCTTCGCTCCGCTCAGTGACGACGGGTGGCGCGGTGATGCGGGCGCTACATGGCGGTTCGGGTCCGACTGGACCATCGACGGGCGCTATCAACTCGAATGGGGACCTGGGGCGTTTCTGAGTTCTGGAGACCTCTCGGTTCGGTATCAGGCTACGGATCGACTCATGGCGTCGGTGACGGGGACGGCCTTCCAGCAGTTCGAGGAGTATCGTCTCGGAGAGGGCAAGGCGGTCGGCTTCGGCGGGTCCCTCGACTACCGGTTTACACCCGGTGCGGCTTTGTCAGGTGGCCTCTCCGTACTCCGTCATCGCGATGTCATGGGCGGATTCGAAAGTCCATGGAATCAGAGTCGGGCCTGGATGTCTCTACGCTTCGATGTCGGTCGCGACCCTGGCCTGGCGAATAGACGATGAAGAACCTCGAGAGGACGCGGGCTTCGGTACTCGTCGCATTCCTGGCGATCGGTGTTGCGGGACTCGGCGTCTCGCTGAACGGACTACAGGAGCAGCCCTTCCCGCACTCGGACCATCAGGGCTTGTTCCCGCTGTGCACGGGGTGTCACGAGGGGATTCCCTTGGGAGATGCCTCGGATTGGTACCCCGAGCCCGCCTCGTGTGAGGGTTGCCACGACGGTGAGGAGCGCGCACGAGTTTCCTGGATTGGGCCGGAGCAGCGGATCGACAACCTCGAGTTCGAGCACCAGGCGCACGCGCAGGAACTGGAGCGCGAGGGCGATCCGGAACAAGACTGTTCTGCGTGTCACATTCCCGCGGGCGAGGGTCGGATGTTCGTGTCCGACTCCATTCAAGTCGCTACCTGCTGGGGCTGCCACGCGCACGAGACGGACGATCACTACGACGTCGATCAACAGTGCGAGTCGTGTCACGTTCCGCTCGCGCGGACCGACTTCGAGCTCGAGCGCATCGAAGCGCTTCCGATTCCGGCGAGTCACGAGAGTGAATTGTTCCTGTCGGAAGATCACGGAAGAATCGTAGCCGGGCGCTCAGATCGCTGTGCGACCTGCCACGTCCAGGATAAGTGCGTTTCGTGCCACGTGACGCCTGATCTGGACCCGATCGTCGCGCTGCCCTTTGCTCCCGAGGGCATGGAACTCCCCGCCATGGAGGCGGAGTATCCCGAGCCGGGCTCTCATCTGGATGAGGGATGGATTGACGCGCACCAGGTTCAGGCTGCTCCTGAGAGGTGCAATTCCTGCCATACGACGGACGACTGCAGGACCTGCCATATCGCGATCGTGCCCGCGATCGTCGAGGCTCTTCCGGAGCGAGCGAACACCGTCGCGCCCGGAGTCATGTTGGAGCCCCGTAGCCCCGACACCCATGAGTCGGTGTTCTTCATGGAAGCGCACCCTACCCTCGCGGCGAGCGATGACAGGTCGTGTGCGACGTGCCACGTGGAGACGTTCTGCGTCGAGTGTCACGACGCGGCGCCCGGCGGAGGGTATCACCCGGGCGGTTTCGTGGCCCGACATTCCGCGGAGGCATTTGGGCGGGAAGCTGAGTGTGCGGACTGCCACAGCCCTCAGCTATTCTGCCGGGAGTGTCACTCAGAGGCCGGCTTGACCAGTTCAGGGCGGTTGGGCTCCGGATATCACAACGGCGGCGGCGTCTGGTTGTTGAGGCATGGTCAGGCTGCACGCCAGGGGTTGGAAAGCTGCACGAGCTGCCACAAGCAGCGGGATTGTGTTCAATGCCACGGTGTGCTGGGCGCGTTCAAGGTGAGTCCACACGGACCGGACTTCGACGCAGAACGTGCATGGAGCAGGAGTGCTCGTACCTGTCTGGCGTGCCACGTCAGGAACCCTCTCAATGGAGGCGAGCCATGAGGCTGTATCCACCACACCTACTGCTGATCGCGCTCGTCGCTGTGTTGGCGTGTAGGCCGACCGAGCAGCGAACCGATTCCATCGACCCCAATGCAGGGGCTCGGGATCGGGCGCTCATGCAACCTGAAGTCGTGGCCCAGCTGGACAGCGGTTCGCTGGCCTTCAGAAACGACGATTACGAGGCGGCATTGGTGCATTATCGGAGCGTCACCGACCTGGACCCCAGCATCGGAGCAGGGTGGTTCGGAGTCTACATGGCACAAAGGGAACTAGGAGATCTCGAGGCTGCTGAGGCGGCGCTCGAGCAGGCTCGTCGCCTGATACCGGGGGCAACCCTCCTTCACTCGGACTCGACCTCATGACCCGCATCGGACTCATCGCTCTGGGACTCCTCTCGGTGGCGACAGCATGTACGCATCACGACTTCGAACCGCCAGATCGTGCGGAGCGAGTGCGCCGCGCAACCCTTGCCTACTCGGCCGCTGTATTCGATACCATCGAGTGGGCTAGTCCTGCAGTGCG
>JBDGVT010000107.1:0-17967 GCA_039585495.1 Gemmatimonadota bacterium
GGGGTCAGCCCCCTCCGCCCATGAGCCGCCTGATCTCCACCACACGCCGCTCTGCGTCCAATACGGCGTCATAGACGTCCTGGGGCACGGGTGACATGGCTCGGGCCCCCTCAGCGAACGCATTGAGTTCCTGGGTGGCCTGAGCACCGGACCGAACGCGTTCACGCGTCGTCTGGGCCCTGTCGAACTCGCCGTGCGTGCACACGCCGCGTCGGTAGGCAATCATCGCGCTGACGCGTGACTGCTCGAGCGGTTCCATCCGACTGCGTGCGCGTCCGAGACCGGCAAGGGTCCCCCGCCCCTCCTCGGTCCGGCCAACCGCGCACTGAGCCCCCGCGAGGTGCAAGAAGGCATCCGGGCCGGGCGAGTCCAGCTCGACCGCCTCTTCGAATACCTCGAGCGCCCGACCGAACTCGGACCGGTTCAGGTGCGCGACACCCTGACGGATCTTCGCCTCCAGGTAGTCGCGGCCGTATCCGTCCATGTCGTCGGCAGGCCGAGGCATGCTCTGGTACGCCTCGGTGGCCTCCAGCCAGTTGGACCGATTGAACGCGCGGTCACCCGTACGCATGGGACGACGATCGGGGCCGCTCGGGGTCGGAGTGGCTTCGCTCGTCTCCACCGGTGTCGGCGGAGGCGTGGCGGCCACCCGATCGAGCCGTCGAGAGAGGCGCACGGTCAGCGGGCCAGCACTCTCTCCACGGGCCACGCTGAATACTGTGTCGAGTCGGTGGTAGGAATCGGCTTCGAGCCGGACCTCGAGGACGAGATTGTCCTCTCCCACCTGGTGAGATATCTCGTAAGCCTCACCCGAGGCGACCCTGTCGACCGACGTCGCATCGAATACGATAGGCTCACGTACGAGGTACCGTACGGTCATCTCCGCATCCGAAATCGCTGACCCCGTGCCAGCGTCGACGGCCTGCAAAACCAGCGCTGTCGTCTCGAGAGCCCCGACCCGTGTTGCGGGTGGTGCATCGGGCGGCGCATAGCACCCTGCGAGCCATGCGAGACAGAGAAGGGTCTGTAGACGTCTTGAAGCCATGGGTGCAAAGGAAAACAGCCGCGCAACAAGGGCAAGTGGGACGTAACATTTGACCGGGGTTCCGCAGGCCCGGTACGTTCCCTGAGGACAGCCCCCCGGAGGACGGATCAGCGTGTCGAACACCGACGAACCGGACAAGAAGCCACCGCCGCAGCCTACGGTCGCATGGGATCCTTCGGAGGTTCCCGGGCTGGAGGCGGAGACGGACGAGCCCGCGGTGCCCGCTTCTTCGGGCTCCGCGCCGACCCAACGCCTGCCGGCCCAACCGAGCGAAGGCGTCGACACAGAGCCGCCTTCGTCACGCGTCGTGCCGCAACAGTCGCAACCCGCGGCGCCGGCGACGACCCCTCCTACGACCCCTGCCTCCCCACCCGAGGCTCCTGCCGGGACGCCACCGGCCGACGGCAACGCAACCGTCATGTTCACGCCCGAAGATGTGGCGATGCTGGAGCAGGAAGCCGCCGCTATCGCACAGGCTGCCGCGGAAGAAGACCCACTCATCGGTACCCTCATCCGCGACAAGTGGAAGGTCCTGAAGCGACTCGGCGCCGGCTCGTTCGGGACGGTCTACAAGGTCCAGGACATGAAGGGCGGCTGGATCGAAGCCCTCAAGATCCTGGGAGTCGATCGGCTCACGGGTGCCGAAGCCGAGGAAATGAGAGGCCGCTTCCTGCGCGAAGCCCAGATCATGAAGCGCCTGGGCAGAGACTCGAAGCACATCGTCGGCCTGTCGACCTATGAGGAGGACATCGAGGCCGGCCTGATCTATTTCCTCATGGAGTTCGTCGAAGGAGGGAGCCTCGGCGACGCGCTCGAAAGGGACGGTCCCTTCACGGTCGAACGGACCGTGAAGCTCGCGATACAGGCGTGTGACGCCCTCATGGCCGCGCACGAGGGACCGGAGCCCGTCGTGCATCGGGACCTGAAGCTCGAGAATCTCGTGCTGACCACGGACCGCGGCGGCGAGGAGATGGTGAAGGTCCTCGACTTCGGGATCGCGAAGATCGCCGAGAGAGAGTCTGACAGTAAGCTCACCACCGTCGGCACTCTCGGGACGCCCGGCTACGCCGCACCCGAACAGCTTCGCGCAGAGACGGTCGATGGGCGAACGGACCTATTCGCCTTCGGCGTGATCCTCTACGCCCTGCTCACTGGCCGCGACCCCTGGCTCGGGCATCTCGCGCACGAGTCCACGAACCAGATCTACGAACTGATGGTGGCCACGGATCGGGCCGAGGTTCGGCCGATGGCTGACTCGGGCGCGGTCATCCCACCGGCGATGGTCAACATCGTCATGAAGCTCCTCCGGAGAGACCCGGCCCAGCGGTTCCAGTCGGCGCGCGAGCTGCGCTCCGCACTCGAGCGCGTTGGCCAGGGGGGATCGGTGTCGGCCGAAGTCGCGTCACTCCAGGTGCTCACCGAAGAGCCCGGCGTCAGGATCGAAATCCGGGACGGACGAACGGTGGTCGCCGGCGGCCCCACCCCCTGTACGGCAAACGGGTTGGCACCCGGCACCTACTCCGTCTTCCTCAAGGATCCACGATTCGAGGACGGCGAGACGACCGTTACGCTCACAGCGGGCGCTGTACAGGATGTAACCCTCGTCACGACGAAGCGGGACAAGCCTGCAGCTCCGCGAGCGCAACCGGGCACCTCGAAAAAGAAGCGAGGACCCGCCCGTCTCGTGGCCGCACTCGTGTTACTCGCTGCGGTCGGCGGGACTGCTTTTGCCCAGCCGTGGGGACGAACTCTCGACATCGAGAGGTTCTGGGGTCATGTCGGCGGAGGCGGTATCTCCAGCGTCTGGGTAACGGAAGGCGGTATCGAGGGCGGGATTCAGCTGATTCCCGTCGATGCCTTGTCGACCATGCTCGTGCCGTTCTACGTGAGCGTGCCCGAGGGGGATCTTCCAGGCGTCGTCGACAGACTTCGGACGGAGGGAGTCGCCGTAGACGCTTCCTGGGAGATCGGGAGACTCAAGACGCTCGCCGTCGAGGCCCAGACCAGAAACCGCTACTTCGGACTCGAGGGGGGCGATGTTCGAACGTTCGCCCTGCGTCTCGACGAGCTCGAGCCGGGTAGCCAGGAGGCAGCCTCGCTCCTCTTGAAGGTGGGCGAGCGCATGGCATGGGACGCATCGGTCGCGCTCGTCGAAGGGCCGCCCGAGAGAGCCGGCGACCTGGTCAGGGAGTGCCTGGAGCTCGTTCCTGGCCATCCGCGCTGCACGGAACTGTCTGGGTCGTTGTAGCAGGAGCACGCCGGGCACCGCCGTCCACTCGCACTTCAATCTGGACCCGAGCGGCCTCGCGCGGCATAATGTCAGCGATACTGGGCAGGACCGCGGGCGGCGCTGGCGCCCTCCGTGACTCGAATCGCCAGCAAGTGAGGGAACACGATGCCGAAGCTGACCCTGCTCCTCGGACGCAGAACGATGCAGGCGTACGACTTCAAACAACCCTCCATCGTGGTGGGTCGCGACGAGGGCGCAGACGTGCTCATCGATAACCCGTCGGTCTCGCGTCGACACGCCGAGATCCGCTTGACTGACGACGGGTGGGTCGTCGAAGACCTGGGGTCCTCGAACGGCACGTTCCTCAGGGGCTCGAAGATCGACGGTGCCCAGTCGATCGGACTCGGAGACGAGATCGGTCTCGGGAAGTTCTCGATCGTGTTCGGGAAGGCCCTGGGCGAAGGAGAGGTTCCGGTGGCGACCCCCTCACCGATGGCAGATCCCGTGCCTCCTCGGCAGCCGACCATGGTTCCGGCGGAAGGCACGATGCACATCAATCCCCATGAGGTGAAGGCACTCCTGAAGGAGGCGGATCGCAAGAAGCGGGCGCACTTCATCTGGGAGTCGGGGGGGCAGCGCGGAACGCACTACCTCTCGGATCAACCGGCCGTGCTGATTGGAACGGACGATCTATGCGACCTGCGGGTGCCGAAGGGCCCCAAGCACCACGTCCTGATCATGACGATCGACGGGAGCTGCGAGGTCCGCTACCTGGCGGTGTTCGGTTCGATGACCGTAAAGGGACGCTAGCAGCCCTCGGTAACCCCAGAGCGGACCGCCTGCGGGTTCTGGCGAGGCCCGGCCTGGTAGAGGCCGCGAGTCGCCTGTTAACCCAATACCAGGTATGCGAGCAGGGCACCCACGACGGCCACGGCCGCTGCGATGACACCAACCGGAAGACCTGATCCGGACTCCGAAGGGATATCAAAGTCCTCGTCGGCTTCGACAGCCCCGACCGGTTCGGCATCGGTCAGCATGTCCTCGGCAGTGGCGTCCGCCTCCTCCGTTACCTCTGCCGGCGATTCATCGACGGCGTCCGCTTCCTCGTCAGAGCCGGTGACGGAACCGAAATCGTCATCCACTCCCGGTACGTAGGCCAACGGCATCGTGCCCTGTGGCGCGTCTCGCTGGACCTCGCCGTATTCGGCGATAGCGACCGAGATGTTGTCATCCGAACCACTGTCGTAGGCCGCTGAGACGAGCGTCTGGGCCGCGCCTCGTGGGCCACCCGACTGGCTGTAGACCTGCCGCAGGTCCTCGTCTGACAGCGTCTTGTAGAGCCCGTCCGAGCAAATGAGCAGCGCCGTGTCCTCCTTGATCGGGAAAGGTCCGAACACGTCGACTTCTACCTCTTCTTCGGTCCCGATGGAGCGGGTCAGGGCGTCCTTCCATGGCGTGGCCATTGCCTCGGCCTCGCTCTGGCCTCTCTTCATCGCTTCGGCCACGAACGAATGATCCTCGGTCAACTGGCGAATCCCCGCGGAGGACAGGAGGTATCCGCGACTGTCGCCCACGTTCGCGATCAGGTATTCGCCGTCATCGACGAGCGCGGCGACCATCGTCGTGCCCATCCCCTGCTTGCCGGGGTCCTTCGCCATTTCGTGGACCTTGGAGTTGGCCAGAACGAAGGCTTCACCGAGGTCACTGCCGGCTTCGAGCGACGACACCAGTGTCTCGAGAGCCAACGCGCTCGCTACTTCGCCGGCCGCGTGTCCCCCCATACCATCGGCGACAGCTACCAGCAGGCGACCGTCCGATAGGTTCTGCGCGAGAACCGAATCTTCCTGATACGGACGTTGACCGGCGATCGACTCGATGGCGAGCCGCGGCTCGTTCGCCACGCTTCTACCTCCCGGAGAGCGGCTATTGGGCTAATACAGATATGTTTCGCGCCGGTAAGGAGCAAGCGCTTGACGCCACCCATGTTAGGAACGGCACCCGGGTCTCCCGTGTTTGGTGGCGAGATGAGTGCCTCGCAAGCGGTTCTTGCCGGTTCGATCGGGCCATTACAGCTTCAGGTCGATTCATTACCTCCCTTCGTATCGAGAAGCCCTCAGGAGACCCCCATGCGCCGTATCTTTACCCTCTCGTTCGTTGTGATCAGCGGGTTTCTTCTTGCCGCCTGTGGCGGCGAGGAAGCCATGGATGAAGCCGCTCCCAGCGAAATGGACGTGGCCGGGGGAGACGATCTCGCATGCTACATCGCTCGAGGCTCGATGGCCGAGGCACAGGAGCGGCCGAGCCCCCTCCGTCAAATGGAGTTCGTCGTGGGCGGCACCGCCGGACTGCTGTGCTACGGCGCTCCGTCAGCTCGGGGCCGCGACATCATGGGCGGCCTTCTGGTCTATGGTCAGCCGGAGCGCATCGGCGCGAACGAACCCACGACGATTCACCTGAGTGGCCCTGCGACGATCGGTGATGTCGCTCTCGAAGCGGGCAGCTACTCGATCTACGCCGTCGCAGCAGAAGACGAGTGGGAGTTCTTCATCAACTCGAACTGGGAGCGGTGGGGCATTCCGATCGACGACGGTGTCCGCTCCGGCAACGTCGGGAGCTTTACGGCAACACCCGAGCCGACCGAGGAAATGGTTGAGACGCTCACCTACCGGTACGAGCCCATGGCCGGCAGCTCCATGGGAGACATGATCCTCGAGTGGGAGAACACCCGCGTGCGGTTCCACATGCATTCGGGCGGCTGACCGGAAGGCCAACCGCCAGCGCAGGACAGAGGCCGTCGATCGAGAAACGATCGACGGCCTCCCTCGTTCCGGTGGCCCCGGTCAGCTCGGAGCAGCGCCACTCGTGATCACGGTTCGGATCGGGAACGGGATCTCGATCCCCTCCGCATTGAAGCGTGTGTGCAGACTCTTGATGAACTCGTGGCGCACAGGGCCCTGGCTCTTGAAGTCACGAACCTTCATGCGCACCTCGAAGTTGATGCTCGAATCGGCAAAGGTGTGGTACAACATGACCGGTTTCTCCCCCGGCAAGCCCCCGTCCATCCGTTCGAGCACCTCGGTCGCGACCTCCAGCGTGGCGCGCTCCACGAGATCCAGGTCGCTGTCGTAACTGACACCGACCTCGAGACTCACCCAGAGCGCCGCCCGCGGGAAGCTGAAATTTTTCACGATCGAGGACGCCAGCAGTGAATTCGGAACAGCCACCAGGTTCCCATCGGGGAACGTCTGAATCGTCGTGTTCCTCCCCTTCACGTCCGTAACCCAGCCCTCTTCTGCAGTGCTCAGCTGCACGTAGTCGCCCTGGCGTACCTGCCGGGACAGAATGATCTGGACACCCGCGAAGAGGTTTCCGAGGGTGTCCTGAAGAGCGAGGGCAACCGCAAGTCCACCGATGCCCAGCGCGGTGATCAGCGGCGTGATGTCGATGCCCAGGTTCTGCAGGATGATGAAGATCCCAAGCACCGCGACCGCGCCGCGGACGAGATTCACCACCAGAGTAGGAGACCGGATCGCGCCTTGCGTGCGGGTGGACAGCATCTCCACGCCACCACCGGCGAGGCGCATCCCGCCAACGACGACAGAGCCGATCAGCACCACCATCACCGTGCTTTGTACGGTGTTGACGACGAACTCCGGCACCGCGACAACCGAGATCGCCAGCGACACACCCGCTGCCCCGAACCATACCGTGGGGAGGCCACGTATCGACGCCACGGCCAGGTCGTCCCACTTGAAGCGACTGCTGACCGCCAGCTTGTGGGCGCGCTCTACTACAACGCGTTCGACGAGGTATCCGACCAACACACCACCGAGCGCGAAGGCGCCTGCCTGGACCCAAGCGAGCTGCAGAAGTTCGAGCACGGTTATGACTCCAGGATTCCAGTGAGGACTTCGCGGGTCGTCGCGTACAGGGGCGGCACTCCCTCAGAAGCCCTCAGGCGGGCAGACAGGTTCGAATCGTGCCTGAGCGGCAGGTCCGACGTGTAATAGAGGAAGCGCAGATCGATGTCCCGAGAGATAGCGCCACGCTCCATGGACTGCACGAGGTGCCGCAGATAGTAGGCACCCTCCATCTCCAGTCCGACGCACCGCCAGATATGCCGATTGAAGAGTAGCATGGTGCGGTTCTGCAGGAGCGTGCCGGTAACCGTCAGCATGTTGCCCACGTGGACCTGCCGGTCCGGCAAAAGGGCGCGCAATCGATCGGCATTCACCCCGGCCTTCCCAGGAATCGCATGGAAGTGGTCTCGCTGCTGCTCCACGAAGCCGCTCGCCACCATGACGTCTCCGCGCTCGCCCACGAGACCTCCGGCTTTCCCGAGAACATTGACGCTCGCCAGATTCCGACCGAAGAGAGACGCGAGATTCGCGACGATGTGCTCGGCCTGCTCGCCGAACGCATAGTCGATGTTCACGATGAGTGAGGGGCGGGACGGTGCGGCGTTCGGGATCCCGGGATCCGTCTGCTCCCAGGCGACCTTCGATGTGTCGATGAGCTGAACCGCGATTCCGGTGAATGCGGTCCAGTCGAGGGTGAGGATCCCGGCCTCGCGTTCTTCTTCAGCGCGCTGACCTTCCAGGCCAGGATGAGCCGCGATGTAGTCCCGAGCGAGTGCGCACACCAGGTCGTACCGCTGATGCCATTCATCGGTCGCGAGATCGTGACGGGTGGAATCACCCCACTCCAGGATCGTGTCAGCCTGTTGGCCGAGCCAAGGGCTGAGGCAGTTGGGCACGGAGTGCGTGTTGCTGCTGATGACATGCACGGCGAATTCGTCCGACAGCTCCGAGGGATCGACACCCAACAGTTCGTGCGTCGCGGCCGCGATCTGCATGCACCACGTCTCGGCGTGCGCACTGTTGTAGTTGTTCAACTCCTTGTGGACCTCCACACGGAAGTCCTCGTGGTGCAGCGCCAGATCGTAGATCCGTGATCCCGTGTCGCCTGGCCAGACACTCCCGAGCAGCTCGGTATCTACCTCAGAAACGGACTCGAGGCCTCCGCGATCCCTCACGCGACGCCGAATCTTGCGAGCCTCGATCACGTAAAGGCAGAGGCATGTGATCAGATCGACCAGGTCGGAGACACCGTCCCGCACCAGGACCATGTTCTTGCCGGGCATCATCTCGTACACGGCCCGCCTGCGACCCGGTGTCGGGATCGGGACGAAGCGATGGTCGGGGTTCGAGTAAAGCGCCGGGAGCGCTTCGGTCAGGTAGAAGGACAGCGTTCTCGTCACGTTGTCGGGGAGGCGTCGGACCCCGTACGTCAGTGCCCCGACGTCGATGGTATGCGGATCTGACGCATGGGGGTGCAGGGCGGGACTCAGTTCCTTGTAGAGCGGAACCAGCTTCTGGAGGTCGATCGAGCCCTCCCCGACTGCCCTCAACAACTCGACCCGGAACCGGTCGAAGGGGGTGAAGATCCCCTGCTTGTCCCTGAGAATGCTGCCGAGCGCCTGAGCGAACGGTGTGGATTCGTGAACGAGGGCCAGAAACCTGTCACCCGGCATGGTGAGCGCGCGCACCGTGTCGATCGCACTCACCTCGCGCCCGCGCGGCTCATCGAAGAGCGCCGCTCGTTCACCGATGTAGTGTCCCGCGGGAAGCGTTGTCATCCGCCCGGGCCGCACTGCGCGGCGGTCGGCCACACGCACCGAGCCCTCCTGCAGCAGGAAGACCCTCTTGTCCTCGACATCTCCCTGCTCGATGAGCACGTCGTCAGGTTCATACAAGTGTTCGGTGAGATCAGCCACGAGCGCTCTGCGTTGTTCCGCCGACAGGTATCGGAACGGGATGATCTGATCGAGCACGGGGTCGTCTCCTGACTCTCTTCCGCCGGCCCGCCACGGCCGGTCACGAGGCTGTTCGACACGAGAAATAGCAAAGCGGGCGGGGTAGCGCACCGGGGCCGTCTTAACTTTCTTCCGGGCCATGAATCTCGAGCAGGAGATCGGTCGTCGAAGGACGTTCGCGATCATCAGTCATCCGGACGCCGGAAAGACGACCCTCACGGAGAAGCTCCTGCTTTACGGCGGTGCGATCCGCTCGGCGGGCTCGGTCAAGTCGCGACGTTCGGAGCGTCATGCCACCTCGGACTGGCTCGACATGGAGCAGGAACGCGGCATCTCGATCACCGCGAGCGTGCTGCACTTCGACTACGAGGGCTTTCGGATCAACCTGCTGGACACGCCCGGTCACCAGGACTTCTCCGAAGACACCTATCGGGCGCTGATGGCCGCAGACAGCGCCATCATGCTCCTCGACAACCGCAAGGGTGTCGAGGCCCAGACACGAAAGCTGTTCAGTGTCTGCAAGAAGCGCCGCCTTCCCATCTTCACCTTCGTCAACAAGTGTGACCGCGTCGGAGAAGACCCCCTGGGTCTCCTGGACGACGTACAGTCCGAACTGGGCATCGACTGCTTCGTCTCGACGTGGCCTGTCCGGAAGGACGGACAGCTCGTGGGCGTGTACGATCGTGACCGGGGTGACGTGCTCCTTTACGAACGCACCGACGATCACGGGAAGTCTCGCCCGAACGCCACCCGGGTCGCCCTTGATTCGCCCGAGCTCGAGGAGGTCATCGGTCAGGCCGGTGTCGACCATCTGGCGGAAGAGGTCGAGCTGATCGAAGTCGCCGGAACATCGATGGATCTCGAAGCGGTCTCGCGTGGCGAGGCGAGCCCCGTCTGCTTCGGAAGCGCACTGACGAACTTCGGGGTCGATGTCTTCCTCGAGCGCTTCCTCTCTCTGGCTCCACCGCCCTCCCCGCGGGAGAGCGCCGACGGCATGGTCGATCCGGTAGATCAGCCCTTCTCGGGCTTCGTCTTCAAGGTTCAGGCGAACATGGACCCCCGGCACCGCGACCGCGTGGCTTTCCTGCGAATATGCTCCGGGAAGTTCGATGCGGGAACGGACGCGGTCGTATCACGAACCGGAAAGACAGTCCGGCTCGCCCAGCCCCAGGAGTTCATGGCACGGGAGCGTACACACTCCGACGGTGAAGCCGTGGCGGGCGATGTGGTTGGGCTCCTGGACCGCGGCAGTCTCCGGGTCGGAGACACCGTGGCCGTCGGAGGCAAGGTCGAGTATCCCGGCGTGCCGAGATTCTCTCCGGAGCACTTTGCGCAGATCCAGATGGAAGACGCGCTACGTCGGAAGCACCTCGATCGGGGCCTACGGCATCTCGCGGAGGAAGGCACGATCCTGCTTCTGTTCGCCCCCTCGATTACCGGCCCAGTTCCCATCGTCGGAGCCGTGGGTAGCCTGCAGTTCGACGTCCTGCTCGATCGCCTGGAGCGCGAGTACAGCGTCACGGCTCGGCTCGAGATGCTCCCCTTCCACTGTGCTCGGTGGGTGACCGGTCCGAGCGACTCGATCGCCAAAGTCGCATCGGCGTACGGACGTCGTCAGGTCGAGGACGCCGATGGGGCACCGCTCATCCTCTTCGACAACGAGTGGACGCTCCAGCGTAGCGTCCAGCAGGAAGAGGACCTGACCTTCCACGACGTTCAGCCGAAGAAGGTCGAGGACTCGTCCTGAGGCTACTCCTCGCGGAGCACGCTCGACGCCTCCATGCGCAGCGTGGCCCGAGCCGGGATCCAACACGCGGCAGCGGCGGCAAGGCCCAACAGCACTCCAACGCCCAGGTAGGTGATCGGATCCGTGGCACTCACGCCGTAGAGGAGTGCCGAGACCATCCGGCTGATCCATAGCGTTGCGACGAGGCCAGCCACGATGCCGAGGAGGGCCGGACGCAGGCCCTGACGCATGACGAGCCGAATGACCTCCGAAGAAGAGGCGCCGAGGGCCATCCTGACCCCGAGTTCCTTCGCTCGCTGGCCTACGGACTGTGTGATCACACCGTAAAGGCCCGCGAGTGCGAGGATCAGAGCCAACCCCGCGAAGAGCCCCAGAAGCGTCATCGTGAATCGGCGAGAAGCCGTCGACCCCTCCACCGCGTCGTCGAGCGTGAGTACCCGCGAGACCGGCACGTTGGGATCCAGTTCAGCGAGCACACGTCGGACCTCTGGTACGACAGCCGTGGGCTCCCCTCGCGTCTGGACGACGAAGTTGATGGGTGACCACATCGTGATGTCGTACGAGAAATACACGGCCAGGGTCGCGCCCGCCTCAGGACCGCGCTCGCGCATGTCTTCGACTACCCCCACGACCTGGCCGATCCGTTCCGGACTATTCCAGAGAGCGGCTTGCCGGCCGACGGCATCCTCTCCGGGCCACAGTGCCTCGGCCAGCCTCTCGGAGATGACGATTTCCCAGACCCCCTCAGGGTCGTCGGCGGTCGCATGGTCGATGTCACGCCCCCTGACGAGCGACAGGCCGAGCGTGGCGAAGTAGTCGTCCGAAATCCCACGCCAGTTGGCTGAGTAGTTGCCCCCAAAGGTCTCCGCCGTCTCGCCTTCCGGGAGAATCCCCATGACGGTGTTCCCGCTCGCGACCGGCCGCTGGCTGACCGCCGAGGCTGCCACAACAGCAGGCAGGCCGCGCACCCGCTCCAGGAACTCATTCCGGAACGCACGCGCCTCGTCGAAGCCGTACGAGTCGGGCAGCGGCACCTCATAGGTTACACGGCCTTCGGTCTCGAAGCCGTTGTCCACCGACTGAACCTCTGCCAGGCTTCGAATGAGGAGTCCCGCTCCGACCAGCAACACGAGCGAGAGTCCGGTCTCGATCCCGACGAGCCAGTTCTGCACCCTCCGCCCTGTTCTTCCCCCCGAGGTCTTGGTGCCGCTTTCGCGCAGGGCGTTCCCGATATTCGCGGAGAACATCCGGTAGGCCGGGAGTAGCCCGGCCCCGATTCCGGCCGTCAGGGACACGACCACCGCGAAGGCCAGCACAGACCCGTTCACAGTGACGCCCGCCATTCGCGGCACGCTGCCGGGCTCGAGCGCCACGAGCCCGGCGAGCCCGACCCTCGCCACTACGATCCCAAGCAGGCCGCCTGTCAGGCCCAGGACGGCCGACTCGGTGAAAAGCTGCCGCATGATCCGCCCCCGCCCCGCCCCGAGAGCGAGGGACAGGGTCACCTGCTTCAGCCTTCCGTCGAGTCTGGCGAGTTGGAGGTTCGCCAGATTCATGCAGGCGATCAGTAGCAAGAGTCCCGCAGAGCCCATGAAGAGCCAGAGCGACCTGCGGAGTTCATCGGTGGCCGCCCATGTCTCGGAGGGGTCGATGAGGAATCCCATATCGTCGTCGAGTCCGCCGTATTCCTCCTGCATCCGGACGGCCAGGTCATCGACTTCCGCCTGGGCCGCCGGCAGTCCGACGTCGTTTCTCAGACGAGCGACCATCCGCCATCGATGATCGCTTCGGTTGATGTCAGACCGCAGCACGAGCGGCTCCCAGGCGTCGCGGCCGAACCATAGGAGGTCCCGCGGAAGGACGCCTACGACCACATACGTCTCCGCGTCGAGGGAAACCGAACTCCCGACGATTCGCGGATCCGAGCCGAATCGGTCGACCCACAGATCTTCGGACAGAAGCACGACCCTGCCCGCCTGTTCTGCATCGACGTCCTCATCGAGGAAGGTCCGCCCCGCGAGCGGGGTGACGCCGAGGACACCGAAGAATCCGGGGGTGACCGTTCCCAGACTGATCTGCTGCGGAGTGCCGTCGCCCGTGATCGTCGCCGACCGGCCGCCAATCACACCGACTCCGACGAAAGACTCGACCCGGTCCCGCACATCGACGGCGTTGGGTTGCGAGAACGAAAAGCGATCCCAACCGCGCTCCTGATGGCTCTCGTAGACCTGGACCAGTCGGCCGGGGTCTTCGAACGGGAGTGGCTGGATGAGGACCGCGTCGATCACGCTGAAGATCGCCGTGTTCGCCCCGATCCCGAGAGCCAGCATGGTAAGTGCGATGAGCGTGAATCCCGGACTGTTCTTCATGCCTCGGAGCGCTCGTCGCACGTCACGCTGCAGGTCGTCGAGCCAGCGCCCGCCGCGCTCGGAACGCCCCTGCTCTTTGAAGCGCTCAACTCCACCGAAATCGCGCAGCGCCACCCTTCGAGCCTCGGTCGGGGACATACCAGCCCTGACGTTGGCCTGGGTTTCCCATTCGATGTGGAACCGCATCTCCTCGTCCATCTCGGCTTCGACGCCTTCCTTGTCGAAGATCATCCTAGCAAATCGAATCACTCGCCTGTGCCAGTTCATCTGCTTGCTCCCCTCCCCATGCTTCAGGCAATCCTAAGAACCCGGTTTACCGCCAGATAGAATGCCCGCCAATGTTCCTCCTCCACCGCGAGCCGCTCGCTCCCCGCAGGCTCCATCGAGTAGAACTTCGCCCGCCGACCCTTCTCGGAAATGCCCCATGAAGCGGTCACCCATCCTCGCTTCTCGAGACGGTAAAGGGCCGGATAGAGCGAGCCTTGATTCACCCCGAGAACGTCGTCCGAGATGTCCCTGATGTGCCTGGAAATCGCCCAGCCGTGCATCGGCCCGTCGGCGAGCGACTGGAGGATCAGAAGATCCAGTGTGCCGTGAAGAAGGTCCGAACGGGTCTTGGGCATGGGGTCCTCTCGGATACTATGTCAATCGACATCAACGATGAACCATCGCCCCCTTGTTGTCGATTGACAAGGTATCGACCTGCACGGGGACCGGTCGCGTATCCCGCATCCGCCCAGGCACGAGGGATTGTTGCGCGGCCAGGCGCTCCGCCCGACCCTTACCCACTCCCCGACGACCTGGGTGTCGCCAGGACGGGATCCGAACGACCTGAGCGAGGAACCACGATGAAGTTGATGTTTCGCGGAGTATGGGTGGCCGCTACTGCGATCGGGTTCGCGGCCACGTCGGGGCTGGGGCAGACGATGCCGCCGCAGGAGCATCAGGATCTCGCGCGCTCGATCTTCGCTGAGTTGATCGAGATCAACACGACCGACTCTGAACTCGGTAACAACACCCTGGCAGCCCGAGCCTTGGCCCGGAGGCTACTGGACGCGGGCTTCCCGACCGAAGACGTGCACGTGTTGGTCCCCGAGGACTCTCCGACCAAGGGCAATCTGGTGGCCCGCTATCGCGGTCGCGACTCGAGCCTGAAACCCATCCTCCTTCTCGCCCACATCGACGTCGTCGAGGCGCTTCCAGGTGACTGGAGTCCGGATTTGAATCCGTTGCGATCTACACGGCGAACTTCATCCGTATGCGACAGGAGGGGTTCGTTCCGGAACGTGACATCGTCGTCGCCTTGACCGCCGACGAGGAAGGGGGGCCCCGCAACGGGGTCCAGTTCCTCCTCGAAGAGCACCGCGAGCTCATCGATGCGGAGTATGCTCTGAACGAGGGGGGCGGCGGAATGTCCAAGGACGGCCGTCGTATTTCCAACAACGTCCAGGCCGCCGAGAAGAAGTACCTGAACTTCCGGTTCACGGGCTCGAACCCGGGCGGGCACTCGTCACTGCCGGTCCCGAAGAACGCGATCTACGATCTCTCCCGCGCCCTCTTGGCAGTCCAGGACCACGACTTTCCCGTGATGCTCCACGAGATCACCGAGGAGTTCTTCGGACGTTCGGCTGAACTCGTGGGGGGTGAGATGGGAGAGGCGATGCGGAGAATCGTCGACAATCCGAATGATGCCGAAGCGGCGCTCATTCTATCCGTAGAGCCGGGATACAACTCGCGCCTGCGCACCACCTGCGTCGCAACGCTTCTCGAGGGTGGACACGCAGAGAACGCGCTGCCCCAGTTGGCCGAGGCCAACGTGAACTGTCGGATCTTCCCCACGCACGACCCCGACGACGTGCTGGCATCGCTGCGTGCGCTCGCGGCCCCCTTCGACGTCGTGGTGGAGGCCGACGGGGCCGCCACACCGAGTCCACCCTCGCCCCTGACGGAAGAGGTTCTCGGGCCCATCGAGCGTATCACAGAGCAGATGTGGCCTGGAGTGAAGGTGCTCCCGGTCATGTCGACGGGTGCCACCGACGGTCTCTACCTCCGTCGCGAAGGGATTCCGGTCTACGGCGTCAGCGGCCTCTTCGGTGACATGGACGACGTCCGGGCCCACGGTCAGGATGAGCGCATCAGCATCCAGAGCTTCTACGAAGGGCAGGAGTTTCTCTTCCGCCTCGTGAAGGCTCTCTCAGGTGGCGGAATCGCTCAGTAGGGCCTTCAGTGCGCGCGCCTCGCCTTCCACGCTGAACTCAAAGAAGCCAGCGCAATTGTCCAAATCAACCACGAGATCCTCTCTGGCCAGCTGAGCATTCTCAAGTACTCCCACGCGAGCCAGGGCAGGGTCAGCACCGTCTTGAGCGTCGACCCGCCGTGATACGGCATGCGACGTTCGAGCACGAGCACGGCACTCCGGCGACTGGCGTGGAGTTCATCTTCGATCACGTCGGCCAACACCGCGGGCGCCATCTGCCGCCAGCCCGGGATGCGCATGACGCTCCACGAGGCGACGGTCCTGCCCCAACCGTGAAGGTTCGCCGCACCGATCAACGCGAGGTCCATCGAATCGGCGAGTGCGATAATCTCGGCCCGTTCTGACTTCACCTGTTCGAGCCCTCGCGGAGATCCGTCGTTCAGCTCGATGCCGATCATGCCCGAGGGGAGCTCGTCGGAGAACGCGCGGACCTGGTCGAGGCTTCCCGGCATGGTGTAGAGGAGGGTCGGCCGACGGCCATTCCGCGCGTAGCCCGCGGCGACCGAGTCCGGATCCAATTGGACGCCCTCCGTATCCAGCGCGAACCGATAGCGCGCCTCGTCGCCGAGAATGTTGGTTGGACGGCCGTGAATGCGGATCTCTGCACCGCTCAACAGAGTGGTCCCCTCTCCTGCCCGCGGCGGGTTCTGCGGCTCGGCGTCGTCGAATCCCCGCCAGGTGTAGTGGTCCGTCAGGTATCCAACATCGAAACCACCGGCCTCGTGCCACGCCCGGTTGCGCGTTACATCGAAGGCCTCCCACCCGTCATGGGAGTACGCGGTGTGCGAGTGAAAGTCGATCGTGAGCAGATCGGAATCGGCGAGCTGGATCGAAGTCATCGGCCTCGGGAGCACGGCCCCCGCAGCGAGGAACCCCAGCAGCGCCACCAGGGCACCCAACGCCCGCAGCCCCTCCTGGCCCACCCTGACCGGCAGCGGCCGGGGACTCCGCGGAGCCCGCATACGGATTGAAGCGTAGATCGCGGCCAGCGTGGCGAGGACGGCGTAGTGCTGAGACAGAGTCAGCAGCGAAAGCGCGTCCCAGACCCCGAAGAGTGGCGCCACGAGCAGGTAGGCCCAGGGCTGCACCAGGATAGCGAAGGGCGCCCCGGTCATGGTCACCGCATCCCAGATCGGTGAGACATCGAAAACGGACGAGACCAGAACCAGGACAGCGACACCTGATGCACCCCGCCAGCCATCGGGTCGCTGTGGTGTCACCCCTGGGGCGCCATCAGGTCGATATAGGGCTGGTAGTCACCCAACACGTCGTGGAGCTGGAAGACGGCGTGCGTGTTGAGCCACGGCATGCCTTCCTGCCTGGCCTGCTGCAGGAGCGCTGTCGCTCTTTCGCGGTCCCCGAGGCCGGCCGCAATGCCCGCTCTCCACGTCGTCACCTCCCCCGATGCATAGGGTGCGTCGCGCGCCTCCAGCCATCGATCGACGTCCATCGCGTCCGAGATTCTGCCCAGAGAACCGAGCAAGACCCCCATATGGGCGCGCACGAACCACGCTTCCGGCCGGCCTTCGTACAGCCCTTCATAGATGGTGAGTGCCTGGTCTCGGTCTCCGAGAATCTCGAGGAGACGTCCCTTCTGATAGGCCAACTCCTCCCGGGCATCGAGCGCGACTCCCGCGTTGAAGGAGCTGGCCCGACCCTCGGTCGTCGTACGGGAGTCGATCCAGGAGATGCCGAGCTCCGCGAACTCACGTGCCTCTTCGCGGTGGCCGTGGGCAAAGAGGTCGATCGCTGCACCCCTGTAGCGAATCGCGACGATCTCCGGAGGAAAGCGTGACACCGCCTCCGTGGCGAACAGAGCCTTGAGGCTTTCCGTCCAGCCGAGCGCAGCATAGACCCGCACCCTGTAGACGAAGATCGATCGCTCCTCCGGATACCGGCTGGCCAGCTCCTCGACTTCCTCGAGTTCTCGCTCGTGATCGCCGAGATGATGCGATGCCTCGATCCGTCTCATCCAGTACCGGGAGATGCCCCGCATGGCCCCCCGATCCGGCTCGAGCGTCTCCAGGGCAGTGCGAGCCTCCATGGGTCGGCCCATCCGAATCGCCATGAGAGACCAGTTGTAGACCGCTTTGGACGCGGGAGCCAGAGTCGCAGCCCGCCGGATGGTGATCCTGGCTCGATCCAGGTCTCCCTCCAGTACGGCACGGGAATAGTCCACCCAGTGTCGTTGGTATTCGGACAGCTCCTCCCGTCGGTCCTCGAGGAGCGTGACCACGGAGTCGGACCGCGCCCACTCGTTGTGGTTACGGAGCGACAGGGACGCGTACACGAGCGGTACGGGGTAGGTCGGATCCAGCTCGAACGCGCGAAGGAAGAGCGCAGATGCCTCGGAGTAGTCGCGGGCCGAATAGAAGTCGAGTGCGTCGTTGAGCGCTTCGTAGGCCTCGTACGTGGGCGCGCGATCACTCACGCCCACTTGAGCTGCGATCCTACGATTCAGGCTCGTTGCAAGGGACCCGAGGAGGCGCTCGCGAACCTGGGCC
>JBDGVT010000108.1:0-13172 GCA_039585495.1 Gemmatimonadota bacterium
GCTTCCTGGGTATTGGCGGTCGGGCTCGCCGATGGCAGCGGACCCGTCCCAGGGACCTTCATGGCTTGGACCGGGAGTGGGCCGACGAGCGAGGTGAGAAGGACGAAGACGGTGCCGCGGGTCACACACAGAGGGCGCATGCGCAGGTGAAATACAGGGTTTCGAACATGAGGTCGAGCCAACTGGACCGCCAGGAGACTGGCGGGCCAAGGAGCGGTTCTATGGAAGCCGGCCGGCGCAGTGGCACTTCAGGTAACGCGCAACACCTCGTCCGGGGTCGTTACGCCCGCGCGGATCTTCCCGACGCCGTCCTCACGGAGCGCTCTCATGCCTTCCTCCGCCGCAACCGTGCGCAGCTCGCGGATGCCCACCCGGCGCATGAAGGCTTCGCGGAGCGGGTCGGTAAGGCGCAGCACCTCGTAGAGCCCTATGCGTCCCTGGTACCCTGTGTGGTCGCAGGCCTCGCACCCCTCACCCCTCTTGCCGCTTGTCAGGGTCTGAGCCGCCGGTCCGAGCGCACCCAACTCCCCCTCGCCGTAGTCGACCTCCTGAGCACACTGCTCGCACACCTTTCGGACCAGGCGCTGACCAATGACCGCTTCGATCGTGGTCGTGACGAGATAGTCCGGGACGCCCAGGTTGAGCATACGAGGCAAGGCCGACACGGCATCGGTCGTGTGCAGAGTGGAGAGTACGAGGTGGCCGGTCAGCGCAGTGTGCGTCGCGATGTCGGCAGTCTCCTCGTCCCGGATCTCGCCCACGAGCAATACGTCAGGGTCCTGCCGCACCAGCGAGCGTAGGATCACGGGGAACGTGAGCCCCGCGCGCTCGTTGACCTGGACCTGACACATGTTGTCGACCTCGGCTTCGACGGGGTCCTCGACCGTCAGGATCTTCTCCCGGCCCGTGGAGAGGCGCCGAGCGATCGCGTGGAGCGTCGTGGACTTGCCCGATCCACCGGGGCCTGTGGTCAGAATCATCCCGTTCGGCTTCGCCATCACGTCGAGCACCGTCTGGAACGCTCGGGGCGAGAAGCCGAGATCCTCTATCTCGATAATCGATCGGGTGGGGTCGAGGAGCCGCACAACGAGGCTCTCGCCGTTGAGAAGAGGCACTGTCGAAATCCGCATGTCGATCGCGGTACCCTGGAAGTGCACACGCATCCGCCCGTCTTGCGGCAACCGATGCTCGGTGAGGTTGAGCCCCCCCATCACACGCAGGCGAGCTAGAACGGCCGCACGCAGCTCAGGTGGAAGGGGGTCCCGATCTCGCAGGATGCCGTCGACTCGATAGCGGAGGCGAAGGCCGGTAAGGCCATCCTCGAGGTGGATATCGGAGGCTCGGGCCAAAAGCGCCTCACGGAGCAAGCTGTTCGTTGCGCGCATCGCCGGCGTGTCGGACTCCAGGCTCGCATCCGCCGCGATGTCGTGGGGTATGACACGCGTCGATACGAAGCCGATGCCCTTCACGGGGTGGTAATCCTCGGAGGTGATACCGAGCGCCTGAACCTCCCGCGCGATGTCGACCGGCTCCCGCGCGGTCTCGCCGTCGGCCACCGTGCTGTCCTTGGAGCGTGCCCAGGGAACTACCGGGGTCTGGGCGAACCACTTCTTCAATCCATCAAGTGACCACTTGGGCATCTTGCGTCCGCCTGAGGTGAGCCAGAAGAGGCAGAGGAGCAGCGTATACCGTGCGCTAGACGCGCACAACCCTGCCCCGGCGTGCCTAGCGCACTCGCTCTAGGAACGGCTGGACCCTACCTGGTCTCAGATCGCTACGTGTCCTCTTCGCGATGGCGTTCGTCAGGATCACCTTCGCTGTCACCCGCCTCCGCCTCCGTTGCATCTCGCGAAGCTTCCGGGCCTGCGGCACCAGCGGGATCGCTCCCCGAATCCCAGACTTCCGCAAAGAGCTCGTGCATGGTCAGGCCATCCTCGAGAATGAGCCCGTCGCCAAGGTCGTAGTGATCGGAGACGTGAAAGTCCTCCTCGACCCTGAATCTACTGAGGCGATCTACACCGAGCCCGTCGGGTGTGCCGGGTTCCGCCTCGGGCGTTGGCGACGGGTCGAACCGCTCCACGTCGCCGGCCGACAAGATGCGGGGGCTCCCCTGATCGTCAGGATTCGGATCCGCTGCTCCTCCGGCCTCGATCTCATTCAGCTCCTGCGTGGCCCAATCGGCGTTGAGCCCCTCCGGCTGATGGGCGAGGAGGGCTCTGAGGTCCTCCACCGCCTCCGCCGGGTCACCGAGTTTCGTCGAGCAGAGTTCATGGATCTGCCGAACGAGAAAAGCCTCCTGGTCATGCGAGAGATCCGCCTTGACGAGGCCTCGTCGCAGGGCGGTTACGGCCTCGTCGTAGGCGCCCCTGACCGTCAACGCTCGGGCCAGCCCGACATAGGAGGCACCAGCGTACGGCTGCTGCGTGATCGCGGTCTCGTAAATCTCGATCGCTTCATCGAACTGACCGCGATGAACGAGCGCCTGGGCACGGGAATGATCCTCAGGTCGTAGCTTCCCCCCGCCGCCCGTCGCTTGGAGAAGAGACGTGATATCCGCTGCCGCGGATCCGCACACCAGGTATTCCATGAGGAGTGTGTACGCCGCTCCGAAGCCGAGCGCGGTGCCAGCGGCCGGAATGAGCGGCGCCCCGAGAACACGCGTGAGGAGGAATACGAGCCCACCCACGACCGCGACCTCCCACAAGAGTACGGCAATGAGTTCTGAGCCCGCCCATACGCGGCTCGCGAGCGTGGCCAGCGGAGGTACCAGCAGAAGTTCGAGGTAAATGAGGAACCCGAACGCAAACGCGCCGAGTCCTCCCCACAGAAGTTGCGAGCCGATCCCGATCGCTTCAGCTGAGAAGACGCCCCAAGCCAATCCGCCCAAGGCCGCGAACGGGGCGGCGAACAGCGTGCGGCAGCGCCGGCGCGCCCGGTACGAATCGGACTCGGTCCAGAGGGGACCAGGCACGAACTTCTTGAGCCGTGATAGCGACTTCTTCACACCCAACTCAATCCGTTTGTGACGCAGACATGGCACAAACCCCGCTCGTGGGGACTGAGGTGGGAGCGTCCAAGCGCGTGGTTGGGTCGGGAGGATTCATTCGGGCAAGATGCGGCTCAGGCCAGAAAACCGCGAGCCGAAACGGGAGGGGCGGAACTGAGCTGTTGCACTTCGCGGCCTTGCACCTCCCGATAGTAACGCCCGGTGGCTCACTAGCGGCAGTACGTGTCGCAATCCTCCCCCGCACGCACAAATGCGGCCACCACCGTAATCACGATCACGGGCCCAACGATGAAGGCCCCGGTGGTTGCCAGGAGGCTAAACTGCTTCGTCTGAAGGGCACCAATCTCCGCAAGCGCGACGCGGGTCGGCCTCCACGTTGTGCGTGAGCTGGTGCCCAGCGTGACCGCGGCAAGGCCAGTGATTGAGTCACCCTCCACCACAGGGCGGGAGATCGTCTGCCACTCGCCGTCCGCACCTTGGACCTTCACGGCACCCGGCGCATTCTGCTCCATGAGCGTTCTCGGACTGACCGCTGTCGGCTGCCACGTCGTGCAAGCCGCGACGTGAACCACGGTGAGCACGAGCGCGATCAGGCGTATCTTGGGCATCGGTGACGGCTTCACGTGATCGAGGTGTCCGCACATCGGTCAGAATTGAAGCGCGTACTGCAGCTTGAGGCGCAGCAGCGTCGAATCGAGCATCCACCCGTTCAGATCGTCGTCGAGCGCGTTGTAATTGTAGATCACGAAGAGGTCGCCCTTCGGATCGAACGTCCACCGCAATCGCGAGTTCATGCCGAAGCTGTCGGACTCCCGCTGATACTGGCCGAGAGCACTCAACTGCAGGTCGGGGGAGAAATTCATGCGGACCCGGGCGCCGACCACTTGCTGGAGGATCTCCCCGGTGCTCACCTCCCCTTCGTTGCGGGTCCCGGAGATCTCGAAGTTGAGCAGGTCGGACGGGTTGACCGCCACGCGGGCTGTGAACTCGCTGACATTCCCGTCGTAGAAGGGACCGAACCACCAAGAGATCCGGCCGCTGACGAGACGCTGTGAGGCGAAGTCGACCTCCGCCCTGTACCTGAGCCAGTCGTAGCTACCCGCCGGGATTACGACACCGTCAATGTCGTCGTCCTCGGCCAATCGATCGCCCTGCGGCTGCACATTGAACTCGATCCGGTCTCCGCTCTCGAGCCGCACGTTCAGCGGAGCCGTGAAGATCCGATAGCTCTCGAGTGCACCGGTGAGATCCCATGCGAAGATCGGGACAAGCTCGAAGAAGAGGTTCCGGACCCACGGGGTGGGCGACCACCAACGAAAGTTGATGCCGGTGTTCGCGAGATGGACATCCTTGCGCGGAACGAAGCCCAGCGATGGGTCGAATCCGTCGCCGATCCGCTTGTACGACAACCAGAGGTCCCACTCGTCGTTCGGATAGTCGATCGTGGCACCGAACGCGGTGCGGTCGCCGGTCAGCGCCTCTCGGTCGGTCACCATTCCCCAGACGCCGACGAACAGGTTACGCGAGCCCAGGAACTGCGACGTGTTGAAGTTCGCGTCTCCTCCGATCGTGTAGCTCCCGGCGCGACCCTCCGGGTCGCCGAACTCCGCGAGGAAGCCGACGTTGGAGCGTTCCAGCAGGTTCTGGCGGACCCGTACCGCGCCCATCTCGGTCGCCTCGACGAGGCCGTCCACGGTACCCGCCGCGGTCGCCAGTCCTCCGTAGCTGGTCCTGCCGAGGCGACCGCTCATCTTGCCACCAACGACCAGTGGCACCTCCTGCTGGCCGAGGAGCCCGATACGGCGAGTGAAGAACGGGACGAGATCGGTGGAGTGGAACGTCTCCATCCCCGATCCGAAGTCGAAGATGTCCGCGCCATCCAGAAAGAAGCTCCGCTTCTCCGGAAAGAAGAGTGGGAAGCGCGTCAGATTCGTTCGCCTCGTATCCACCTCGGTCTCGGCGAAGTCGGTGTTGACGGTGAGCACTGCGGTCGCGTTCGAGCCGACGCGCTGGAAAACGTCCAGGCTCTGCTCGACTTCTTCTTCCCAAGCCCCGTCGGTTCCTACCTTCCCCAACCCACCGGAGACTGCGGGGCGGATCGTGAGGCCGACTCCGGTGTCGAACGCGGGCAGTCCCGAGAGCCTCCCCGCACGACTCGTCTGAGTGAGCTGAACGTCACGCGTGGGGCTCGCCCACCGGCTGACTTCGACGCTTCTCTGGACCCGGCGCTCGATGTTGAAGCCCCACTCCGCAAGACCACTGTCGAAGGTGAGGCTACGCATGGGGATCTGGATCTCGAGCGTCCAGCCCGTCCCGCTGCGCGTTGTCGCAGCCTCCCAGATTGCATCCCAGCTGGCGTTCTCGCCCAGTCCCTGCTCCGCGATCAACGCATCGTACCGGGCACCGGCCGGATTCACCGCGAAGACGTACCCTGACTGCCCGTCGAGAAACGGATCCAGCATGATCTTGATGTGGTCCTCGGACCTCAACTGGCTGTCTCTGGCCTTGGAGTAGCTGACCGGCCCCCGCGGATCGCCATCGAAGGCCTCCACGCCGATGTAGAGGTTGTCCGCGTCCGCGAGCAGACGGACGACCGTACGCGCGGAGGGGGTCCCACCCTCCACAGGCTCTACGACGACGAAGGCACCCAACGGGTCGACCCGCCTCCATGACGGTTCATCCAGGAGACCATCGACGCGTATCGACTCAGCGGCGGAGCCAACGGTCCCGGATACGTGTCCCTGCTGCGCTCGGACCGGGGCCCCGGAAAGGAGCAGAGCCGGGAGGCCGAGGAAGCCGATCAGTGATGCGTGGCGGAGCACGCCGGATCAGGGCCTGAATGCGAGCGTGCCAATCGCTACTATCACTTTGCTCATCGAAGCTAGTTCCCTGCCCGATCCCGCGGTTCATCAGAGCAAGATGCGGCTCAGGTCAGGAATCCGCGAGCGGATGTGGAACATCATCCTACGTCACACCGAGGAGCCTGCTGATGAGCTAGGTCAGCAGCACCTTACCCGCGTCAACAACCAACCGACCATCGAAGTGCACAGTCGGGGCATACAGTACCATGTCCATGTGAACGGGACACTCGACGCTGCCGCCGTAGAAGATGTTGTCCCCGATCGCGACGTGGACGAGGCCGCGCGCCTTCTTTTCTTCTTCGAAGTCACCGTTCCGACGACACATCGGGTTCAGGCCGATGCCGATCTCGGCAATGTTGTCCGCGTCGGGGATCGTCTCGACGATTCGCCGTAGCTCAGCCGCTTGGGCACACTCGCCCTCGACTCTGGTTACCCGCCCGCTGGATACGACGATCGTGATGGGTGAGTCAGGGAGTCCTATGTGAGCGATAGGCCCATCCACGACGAGGACTCCTTCCGCGCTCCCGGCACGAGGCATCTGAGAGACCTCGCCGTCAGAGAACGCCGCTTCCTGACCGGGCTGAGTAGCGTAGCCGCACTCGATGATCACAGCTTCGCCGGCAATCGGGGCTCGGAGGTCGGTTCCGGCCGGGCTCGTAACTCGGACCTCGTCTGCGCGTCTCCAGATCTCAGCCAACGCCTCCCCGTCCACCAACAGCTGGGTGTAGTCCGCCGTCGCACCACCCCTGGTGTAGTTGTCCATCCCGCGCATCACCATCGAGATGGAGCGGAGGCGCTTCGCGTCGAGCAGGCGCTTGACGGTCCGCGAATAGGTCGGGGCGCCTCCAGAGCGCGTGAGCCCGATCAGACAATCGGCGGCCTCAAGGCCCCTCTCGATCGGGGGTGTGAGGTCGTTCTTTCGGTCCTCGGCCCGCTCTGGCATCACGAAGATCGTGTACTCTCCGCCCGCCGCCTCCACGGAGCTCGCGAGTGCATGAACCATGGACATCTCGCTCAGGGGATCACAGACGAGTACGACCTGCTCCCCCTGATGGACGTCCAGTAGCTCGTGAACAACGAGGTCAGCGCTGGTAGCCACTTCCATGGTTTCAGTCGGTACGTTCATCGTTCCTCCACCGGGCTCGTGACCGAACGGCCCGACCCCAGTATCGCGAGGTGAACCAAACCGTCGCCCCGATGGACGAGCGGATTCACGGCATGCCCCATCACCATCCCCTCAACCTTGGCCCGGACCACGACCGACTCACCTCCCCTCGGACCAGAGATCACTCCGAGGTTCGTGCCCTTTTCGACCCTCGCGCCGAGCCTCGCCTCGAGACGGAATATCCCACCGCGAGGTGCCCGTACCCATGTCGTCGAAGTCGACACCTCCGACGGTCGCTCCTGAGGCGGCGGAGCGCTGTCGGTGATTCCGAGCGCGTGGAGCACACGGAGCGCGCCCGTGGTGCCGACCCTAACCGCCCGTGGGCTGAAGCGGCGCGGTTCACCGCCCTCGAACAAGAGCATGCGGACACCGCGATCAATGGCCGTGTCCCGCATCATGCCCTTTCGCGGCTTGGAGTCGACGATCAGCGGGGCCCCGAAGGCATGGGCGATACGAAGCGTTTCATCGTCCCGCATGTTCCCGCGGATCTGGGGAAGGTTGGTCCTGTCATCGGACCCGGCGTGGAAGTCGATCCCCCACTGGCAAGCCTCGATCACGGTTTCGACGAACAGATTCGCCAACTGCCCGGCGAGTGATCCTCTCTTCGAGCCAGGAAACGAGCGGTTCAAGTCGCGCCGATCCGGCAGATAACGGGATTCCGCGACGAACCCGAAGACGTTGACGACCGGGACGGCGACGACCGTGCCCGACATCTTGCTCGGGTCGAGGTGTTCCAACACCTGCCGAATGATCTCGACCCCTACGATCTCGTCGCCATGCACGGCTCCGCTGAGCCATATCGACGGCCCGGGCAGGCTGCCGTGGATGACCTCCACGGGAACTGACAGCTCGGTTCCCGAAGGCAAGCGCCCTGCTGGCAGATCGACTTCCCGGCGACTCCCAGGGCCGATACGCTCGTCGGCAAAGTGGAAGGGGTCGGCACCGCTCACGGGTCTGAATCGTCCGCGTGGTTTTCGAGGAACTCGATGATCTCTCCCGCGACGTCCACTCCCGTCGCGTTCTCAATACCCTCCAGGCCGGGTGACGAATTGACCTCGAGCAGTAACGGACCGCGGTCCGAGCGGAGGAGATCGACTCCGGCCACGCTGAGACCCAGCGCCTTGGCCGCCTTGACAGCGGTTCGGCGCTCCTTCGTGCTGAGTTTCACGGCCTCAGCATTCCCACCTCGATGGAGGTTCGACCGGAACTCTCCCGGAGCGGCCTGGCGCTTCATGGCGGCGACTACTCTTCCTCCGATGACGATGCATCTGATGTCGCTCCCGCCAGCCTCTTTTACGAATTCCTGAACGAGGATGTTGGCCTGGAGGCCGCGGAAGGCGTCAATCACGGACTCGGCAGCCTTCTTCGTTTCCGCCAACACGACACCACGCCCTTGAGTCCCTTCGAGGAGCTTCACGATCAAGGGAGTTCCGCCGACCATGTCGATGAGACTGTTCGTGTCTTTGATCGACCGCGCGAACGCCGTCACGGGTAGGCCGAGTCCCTCCTTCGCCAGGAGCTGTAACGCCATGAGCTTGTCGCGGGACCGCCCAATCGCCTCGGAGGTGCTCAGCGTATAGACGCCCATGGTCTCGAACTGACGGACCACCGCCATGCCATAGAACGTCACAGAGGCGCCGATGCGTGGAATCACCGCGTCCACCCTGACGGCCTCGTCTCGGTACACGACAGATGGATTCGTTCTCGATAGGCCCATCGAGCAACGCAGGAAGTCTATGACCGAGACAGCGTGGCCCCTTTCGTCGGCAGCTTCTCGGAGCCGTTGGGTCGAATAGAGAGAGGCCTTCCGAGACAGTATACCGATCTTCATTCTTCCTCCGAGCTCGGCTCGGATGAGGCGCGGTGCCGCGCCTGAGTGTGGCGCGGATTGCGTCCGGTCTGGAAGGACGTGGCCGAGTCGACGAGTGCTCGGCCCCTCAACGCTTGCCGGCCCAATAGCAACCGAAATCCCATCTGGTCGCGGCAAGTCAGTGTGAGCTCGATCGGCCACGATTCTTCTCCGACCGTGATCGCCGTTTCAATAACGGGGCGGAGTTGCTCCTGCCCCCCCGAGCTACGAACGGTTCGCTCGTCGATGACCTCGGCCTCGACATCGACAGACGCTGACGTCGACCGCTGCACGGGGTGGATCTGGAAGCGCACCATCTCGAGACCGTCTCGACAAAACCTCGTCATGCCGAAAGCATGTAGAGTGGAGGTCCGTGCACCAGTGTCGAGCTTCGCTTTGATGCGGCGGATCCCGAGGTCGGGCAAGGTCACCCATTCGCGCCAACCGAGGACAGCCGGCGATGAACGTCTCCGGCGAGAACGAACACCTGCTCGTGCCATGAGACTCGGGAGGAAGAAGTGGTGGATCGGAAAGAGCGCAAATCTACCTGGAGAGGGAGACGCTCGGGAAGAGGGCTACACGGCTAGGCATGGGTTGCCGACCGTACCACTTTCTCCTGGACCCTACGGCATTTCGAGCTCGACGACATCCCCACGCATCTGACCAGAATCTATCCGACTGGCCTTCGGCGGATTGTCGCCAACCTCCGAAAGCCTAGCGGAGGAGGTGGGATTGAGCTGCGTTCTGCGTCTGGCTGCGTTGGCTTGCATCTGGCTGCACATCAAAGGATTCCGGCTGATCGCGTTCGCATCCTTCTGCGCTGACCTGCATCTGGCGGCGTGGGCCGTTGGCAAAACGGTGGCAAGAACGCGGCCCTGAGCTGGACCGACCTCGAGGCCCATCGGAGCGCTACGCGCGTCAGTGGATGGGCAGCACTGCGAGGCTGCGCTCGAAGCTGTCGTAGAGGGTGACCGCATGATCGACTCCCCAGGTGAGGACGAGGGGTATCTCGGTGCCCAAGGCGCGACCCGAGCCAGAAACGGGGTCGATCAAGACGCTATGCGTGCTCTGCGGTGCGATGAACGTGCTCCCGACGGGCAGAGACAGATGGGTGACCTGAAGGAGCAAATGCCCCTCCGGCGTCCGGGTCAATGATGTGACCCGGTCGTATCCCATCGTCGGCCCCAGCGCGGTTAGCTCGTCGCCGTTCGCAATCAGCGTGAGTGGTGAATGATTGCCCAACCGAACAAGCCACTGAACCGCGCCATCAGCGCCGAAACCACGTACCTCACCCAGTACCGAAGACGGAGCGTGAGCGGTGGCTGTCTCTCCCTCACACGAGATTCTCCCCTGGGCCACCAAATAGCTCACCCGCGTAGACGGATCTCCATAGATCCGGCCAAACGACTGCCTGATGGAGCCGTTCGGGCCGGGGCCGTCCTGCTCGCTCGCATCTACGACATGCTGCCGCTGCTCTGCCCCGCCTGTGGCGGTGAGATGAGGATCCTCGCGTTCCTCACCGATCCGCCCGTGGTCTCCGCCATCCTCCGCCATCCTCCTCCACCTCGACCTCCCCCACAAATCGCCGCCCCTCTCTCCCGCCCGCGGGCCAGGGGCACCCGCGCGGAGCGTGGGTCGGCGATCTCCTCACCGGGCTCCTCGATCAGACACCGGCCTTCGACCTCGCCGAGCCCGAGCCCATCCACGACCAACGCTTCGCGTCGGTGCCCTCGAGTTCGACCAGTCCACGCGCGACGACTTCGACCTCTGAGGCTCCCGAATCCGGCCGGCCAGCCGGGGATTCTCCTTCCAGCGTCTTCCCCGTCTCCTCGTCTCCCCTGCTCCGCCTCGTCACCCCGTGTCCGCCCTACCCCGCTTCCCGCCACGAAGGGTCCCCTGGACTTCTTATCCGTAGAAAGAACCCCCGGGCGCCGCATGGCACCCGGGGGCATCGCGCGGACCAGCGCTCAAATCAGTGGTCGGGCTTCCAGCCCGCGAGCCCCTCGATGACCCAGGTCTCGGTCTGGCCCTCGGCATCGGGCCAGTCCCAGTAGGCGATGCGACGTCCGTCGGCACTCATGCGGAAGCCTCTCGGGGCCTCGTCTTCGACGATCTGGACCGGCTCTTCCGAACCGTCCACGGAGAACCGCCAGATCCCGGCGGGCGGAAGGAATTCCCCCGCCAGCACGTACCGGTTGTCCGGCGTCATGTGCAAGAACGGCCCCCCGGTGAGGATCCCCTCACCGCGCCAGATCTCACGCGGCTCTCCTCCGGCCGCGGGGATCAGGACGATGGCGTTCTCCTTCACGTGTCCCCCGGTCATCACCATCAGGGTCTCTCCGTCGGGAGAGACGCCGATGGAGCGGTTGATGCCGTCTACCCGGGCGACCAGCCGCTCACGTCCGGTGGCGATGTCGGCTGCCCACAGCTCACTCCGGTCGCGGTGGAAGTAATACGAGCGGCCGTCCGGTGAGAAGGCGAAGCCACCGGCATCCAACCGATTCGGGAGTTCCCGGAGCAGGTCGACGGCACCGGTCCTCAGGTCGAGCCGGTGTAATCCCCGCACCCCATCGCGGTTCCCCAGCACACGAATGCTCTCGCTCTCCGGGCCCCAGTGCAGCTGAGCGGGGGGGGGGAAGGGGAACGGCAGGAAGCGCGTCTCTCCCGTGTGCACCGAGCGGATTCCCAACCGGGCGTGGTTGGCGTCCCATCCCTCACCGGCAGGGTAGTCGAGGAAGGCGAGGTAGTTTCCGTCCGGCGACCACGCCGGGTCGCGGCTCCACCCCTCCGACGGCGGTCGGATCAGGGTCGGGGGCGTCAGCAAACTTCCCGAGGCCACATCGACGGTCGCCGTCCGGATCTGCGCCGCGGCGCGGTTGACGACGTAGAAGAACTGATCGCCGCTGAAGCCCCGGGGCGCCATGTCCCAGACGTCCCCCCGCACGAGCTCGGGCTCACCAGCCGGGCGACCGTTCTCGACCGCGAGCCGCCAGATTCCCCATCCCAGCTCGCGGTTGCTGTAGAAGAAGACCGCGGAGCCGTCGGGCTGCCAACCCATCAACTTGTCCTCGCCGTTCCCCGCGACGAGGGGCCAGGTGCGACCATCGGCGAGATCAACAGCGTGGATGTCCCTGGCCCCCGTATCGTCCACGGCGATCCCGTAGGCGGCGTATCGACCGTCCGGGGAAGCGGAAAGGGCCGGGAGGGCCTGCACGTCGAAGCGCGTGATCACCCGCCGGGCTCCGTCGTCCATCGACACCTGGACGAGCTCCAGCCCTCCGAGTGCCGCCATGCCGGAGCTCCGCTGCTGGGCGATGATGGACTTGCCGTCCGGCGTCCAGGCCAACGGGGAAAGCCAGAACGGGCCGGGCTCGGACACGAGCGTGCGCTCGCCGGTGCCGTCCCGGGCGATCACCCGGAGCTGGTTCTGGCTGTCCGTCCCATCGCGCGGGAATGTGGCCCAGAAGGCGGCCAGGCGGCTGCCGTCCGGAGAGATCAACGCGTAGAGGAGGAACTCGGTGGAGTCGGCCCTCAAGACCTCGAAGTGATCTCGGGCGAGATCGTAGACTCCCAGATTCCCCCCGCCGTTGGTCCCCTGGAAAAGACGCCCCTGGGCCGGCACGCCAGAGAACCAGTAGTCGGTCGCGGAGGAGACGTGGACCCGGCGGAAGACGAGATCCTCCTGGCGGGACTGGGATCCGTTGGCGTTGGGCGCGAGGGCGATGATGGCCGCGCCGAGCGCGAGGAGGGCGCCCACGCGCAGGACGCGGCGAGGAGACGGGTTCGTACCGTTCATTGGGGTTCTCCCTGCTGGGGCCCTGGCCACCGGGAACGGAACTCCGACGGGTGGAGATCGGGCCGACGCCGACCCGAGTCGCAACCGGCGTGCCGTAACAGGTCCAAGTGCGTAAGCCTCAGTCGGACCGACGGTTGCGCGATCGTCGCGCTGTGTGGGCGCCCATCCGGAGTCGCGCTTCGTGACCCTGCGAATCGCCCAGGGTAACGAACCGATCCCGCACGGAGCCTCATCGCCGGAGCCGCACGCTGAAGGTGGCGCCCGCACCCGGGGCGCTCTCCACTTCGACCTCGGTGCCGTGCGCCCGCGCGATGCGGCGGGCGATCGGGAGGCCCAATCCGGTGCCGTCGGGCTTGGTGGTGACGAGGGGCTCGAAGATCCGCTCACGATCGGTCTCGGGAATCCCCGGCCCGTCGTCCGTCACCGAGACGGTGATCCCCGACTCTTCCGGAACCACCCTCACGCGGATCGCTCCCCCGGTGGGCGACGCCTCG
>JBDGVT010000109.1:0-10253 GCA_039585495.1 Gemmatimonadota bacterium
TACCCGTCTGAAACGATCGCTGGCCTCCCCAGCGCCGCGAGTTGCTCGTTCAGTCTGGCCAACTCCCCATCGAAGAAGGCCTGGATCGATTCCTTCGCGTCCTCGAGCCTCCGTGTGAGCACTCCCTGGACCTCACGCTGTTGTACGGTGGGCACGAAGTCCGAGCCCTTCCAGTCGACATCGGACGCGAGTGCGCTGAAGCGTCCGTAGAGTCGCATTGGATTCCGAAACGAATCCTCCCGCGCCCCGGTGAGATTCACGTCGACCAGCTGGTTCTCGAGTTCGGTAGCAACGGCTTCGAGTCGATCGATCTCGGCACGCACCTCCGCCGCATCCGTGTCTCTCCCGAGTGCGGCTGAAGCGGCCTGGAGCTGGACTCGCGTGTGTTCCATGCGCTCGATGACCTGGGCGATGTCGGTGATCTGGTCGCGCATCTGGAGACTGAACGCGACCTGGGCCTCGATGTCGGCAAGCGAACCGGTCGAGTATGGATCCTTCATGACCTCGATCGGCGTCGTGAATTCCTCGTCACCGATCGTGACCCGCGCAGTGTACGTACCTGGCACGGCCAGCGGGCCTCGCTGCCCACGCGTCAAGTCGATGTCCCACACGTACACGACCCGATCACCCCCCTGTTCGAGAGGGACCCAGTCCCGGCCCGGAGGCTTGGTGTAGAATCGGGGAAGCTGGGGCGACGGGTGGCGCAGGTCCCAATAGGCCCGGTTGATACCGGGCCGACCCGAGCCATTGACCTGACGCACGACGTTCCCCGCGGCATCCTCGATCGCGATCGACACGCGACCGGCTCCCTCGCCCGCCACGAAGTAGTCGATGGCGGCACCGTACCTGGGATCGCGCCCCGTGCTCATGCTCCCCTCGGTCTTGATGCCCTGGACCTCCTGCCAGCGGTACGTCGGACGCACATCGAACAGCGTGTTGGAGGCCAGGGATTCCGAGTCCAGACCCCGCAGCGCGCCGATGTCGTCGAGGATGTACAGCCCACGCCCGTACGTTCCCACCACGAGATCGTCGAATCGTTCTTGTAGCGTGAGCCAGTAGACGGGTGCTGGAGGCATGTTGAGCCTGAGCTTCGTCCAGTTGTCGCCGTCGTCGAGGGTCAGCCACACCGAGTTATCGGTCCCGGCGAAGAGCATGCCCGGTCGCTTCGGGTCCTCGCGAACCACGTGGACGAACGAGTGGGGAGAGCTGGGGATGCCATCACTGATCTTCTCCCAGTTCTCGCCGTAATCCTCGGTCTTGTAGATCCACGGATCGAAGTCACCCATCTGGTGCAGGTCGACCGAGAGATATGCAGTCGCCGGATCGAAGCGCGAAGGCTCGATGTTGGCGATGGTCCCCCAGGGCGGAAGGTCCCGGAAGTTCTCGGTCAGATTGATCCAGTTGGCGCCACCGTCCCGCGTCAGCTGTACCTGCCCATCGTTGGTGCCTACCCAGATCGTGCCCGCTTCATGCGGTGATTCCGCGATCGCGAAGACCAGCGAGCCGTCGTAGGTCATGAGGTTGTCGATGGCGACGCCACCGGACGACTGCTGATGGTCCTTCAGGTTGAGGGTCAGGTCGGGGCTGATCTCGGCCCAGGAGTGCCCCCCGTCGTCGGTTCTGTGGACGTACTGGCTACCGACATAGACCACGTCCGAATCATGCGGGGAGATGTGGATCGGGAAGTTCCAATGCCATCGGTACCGCATGTCCGCGGGAGCCCAGCCGTACCCGGCCTCAGGCCAGACGCGGACGTTCCTCACCTGCTTGTTGGTATGGTCGTAGATCTCGAGCCCGCCATCGTAGCAGCCCGACCACACCACGTTGGCGTTGTCCGGAAGCGGCTGAGCGAAACCGGATTCGCATCCACCGACGTCCTGCCACAATCCGAGGGGAATGGAGCCCGTTCGTGAGTTCGACGGGCCGCGGTACGAGTACCCGTCCTGCCGGTTGCCATAGACGTTGTAGGGGATCTCGTCGTCGACCGCGACGTGATACATCTGTGCGACCGGCAACCTGTGGTTCCGGAACGTCCGACCGTCGAGCGCCACGTTCGTGTTGCCGACATCGTCGGCGACCATGATGCGCTTCGGATTCGTCGGATCGATCCAGATGTCGTGCGTGTCCCCGCCCCCGTTCCCGGGATTGGCCATGAGCGTGCGGCCCCCATCCACCGACACGCTGTACCGAACGCTGATGAAGTAGATCTTGTCGGCGTTCTCCGGATCCACCCCGATACGTGTGTAGTACGGAGCACGCTCGTTCATGGTGTGGTTGGTCGAGACGTGCGTCCACGTCCGGCCGTAGTCGTTCGACCGATACAGCCGCGGCGCCTCTTCTTCGGTCAGGACGTAGACGCGTCCCGGATCACTCGGCGCGACCTCGACCGCAATCTTGCCGATCGTCTGACCGTTGCTCGCCGGGAGCCCGCGACCGACGGAGGAGACACGTTCCCAGGTGTCACCCCCATCCGTGGATCTCCACACACCCGAATCCGGCCCTCCGGAGTTCAGCCCCCACGAATTGATGTGGATGTCCCAGATGGCCGCGTAAAGAAAGCGTGGATTCGCCGCGTCGAGCGCCAGGTCGATGCAGCCGGACTCCTCGCTCACGTGCAACACGAGATCCCAGTTCTCTCCGCCATCCGTGGTGCGGTAGACACCTCGCGTCGGCTGCGGTCCGTAGGTGTGACCGAGCGCACAGGCGTAGAGGATGTCGGGATCGGTGGGGTGGACCCGGATTCGGCCGATCCGACCGGTTTCGGCGAGCCCCATGTGTGTCCACGTCGCACCCGCGTCGGTCGACTTGTAGATGCCGTCGCCCATCGCGTGTGCAGGTCGGATCAGAAAGGTCTCGCCCGTCCCCGCCCAGATCTGGTTGAAATCGCTCGGTGCCATCGCCAGCGCCGAAACCGACGAGGCCTCCTGATCGTCGAAGATGGGCTGCCAACGCACACCCCCGTCAGAACTCTTGAAGAGCCCGCCCGAGGCCGCACCCGCATACATGACGAGCGGGTTGCCCGGTTCACCCATGACCGAGATGACCCGATTCCCGTCTGGTCCGATGAACCGATAGGAGAGGCCCGACAGCAACGACGGGTCGACTTCCTGTGCCTGCGCCGGAGTCGGAGCATTTGCGAGCAGGAACAGCGCGAGGCCGGAGGCGATCGTCGCCTTCCGGAGGAGTGACGGGGTCGAAGTGGGGAACACGCGGTTTTCCTTCCGTGGGGTCGAAGCCGGGGAGGTTCGACCGGAAGCTATCGCGCTAATTCCCGAAGGGCATCCCCGGCATTCCGGGCATTCCGCCCGTCCCTCCCATCATCCCCTTCATCTGCTTCATGAACTTCTGCATCTCCTTGAACTGCTTGAGGAGACGGTTCACTTCGGACACGGGACGACCACTTCCTTTCGCGATCCGTGCACGCCTCGACCCGTTCAGGATCTTCGGGTTCTTCCGCTCTTCGAGCGTCATCGACAGGATGATCGCCTCGACGTGCTTGAAGCGCTTCGGATCCATATTGGCCGCGGGAATCTTCAGTCGGCCCATTCCCGGGATCAGCTTCATGAGCTGATCGATGGGGCCCATCTTCTGGATCTGGCGCATGGCGACCAGGAAGTCCTCGAGCGTGAATCGACCCTGTCCGAGCACCTTCTGCTGGAGCTTGGCCTGCTCCTCGTCGTCGATCGCGACTTGAGCCCGCTCGACGAGACCGACCACGTCACCCATCTGCAGGATTCGACCCGCGAGCCGTTCGGGATCCGCAGTGTCGAGATCGTCGAGCGCCTCTCCGGTCCCGATGAACTTGATCGGCTTCCCGGTCACACCCCGAATCGACAATGCCGCGCCACCCCGCGCGTCGCCGTCCATCTTCGTCATGACGACACCCGTGATTCCCACGGCGTCATCGAAACCCTGAGCGATGGTTACGGCCTCCTGCCCGGTCATCGCATCTGCGACCAGGAGGATCTCGGTCGGCTCGACGGCGTCTCTGATCTTCGCCAGCTCGTCCATGAGCGTGTCGTCGATCTGAAGTCGGCCGGCGGTGTCCACGATGAGAACCGAGTGTTTCGCCTCCACCGCCTGCTCTCGAGCCTCGAGCGCGGCCGCGACGGGATCGCCCCCGAACTCGCCCGCGAAGACGGTAGCACCGATCTGATTCCCCAGCGTCTGCAACTGCTCGATCGCTGCCGGACGCTGAAGGTCGCAGGCCGCCAGCATGGGTGTCGCTCCCTCTCGCCCCAACCTTCGAGCGAGCTTCGCGGCGGTGGTGGTCTTCCCCGCACCCTGAAGGCCGACCATGAGGATGACCGAGGGGCCCAACGGCGCCCTGGCGAGCGTCGGCCGACCCTCCCCGAAGAGATTGGCCAGCTCGTCGTGGACGATCTTGACGATCTGCTGACCTGGCGAGACCGCCTTCAGGACCGACTCGCCGAGCGCTCGTTCCTGCACACGACCCAGGAACTCACGGGTGACCTTGAAGTTGACGTCGGCTTCGAGCAGGACGCGGCGAACCTCACGGAGCCCTTCTTTGATCATGGGCTCGGTGAGAACACCACGCTGGCGCAGCTTCTTCAGTGCGCCGTCTAGCTTGGTCCCGAGTTCGTCGAACATGAGGTCGCCTCCCGACCACCCGTCACGGTGCCGCCGAAGACCCCGGTCGGCATGAAGGCCCGAAAGCTAGACGAGGCGCCGAATCGCCTCAAGCGATGCTAGCCCGATGGGAGGAAACAAGGCTCTGGCATCAACTTTGCCACACAAAGTACATTATGTTCGCCGGACGGGAGCGAACGGGTCATCGCTCCGCGCAGGAGTGCCGAAACAGAGCAGAGGGATAGGATAAAGGATGGGCGCACTCACCGAGTTTCTCTATCCAACGCCGGCCAAACGAACGTCGGGCGCGATTCTCGGTTGGTGGGAGAAGAGGCGGTTGGCCTACAACGTGTTCGTCGGATCGGCGGGGCTCTTCTCGCTTGGCCTCTCGTACGTATTCTCGATCCTGCCACCCAACGGCGGTTTCATTCCAGGACTTCCGTGGCAGCCCATCGTGGTGTTCGGCGTCATGGCGAACATCTGCTATCTGCTGGGTCCAACGGCCGAGATCCTCATCCAGAAGATGTGGCGCGGCAACGTGCTCCCTACGGGGCCCGCGCTGTTCCGAATGGGCCTCACGTTCTCCGTCGGGCTGGCGCTCTTCCCCGCCCTCCTGATGACGCTCTTCTGGGTCGCTCGGATCGTCTTCGCGATCTTCTAGAGATCGGACCGCCTCAGTCGACCGGGATGATCTGGGTCCGCTGGGTTCCAACGGAAACCCACCGAACGGGCGCGTCGGTGAGTTCCTCGATTCGATCGAGGTAGGCGCGAGCATTCCTCGGCAGGTCCTCGAGTTTCCGCACGTCACCGGTCGGTGCTTCCCATCCGGGCATCGTTTCGTAAACGGGCTCGATGGACGACAACGACCATGTGTCAGCGGGAAAGCGATCTACGATGCTCCCGTCGGGCATTCGGTACGCCGTGGCGATCTGAAGTTCGGACAGGGTATCGAGCACGTCGAGCTTGGTGACCGCCACCCCGGTCAAACCGTTGACCTGTGAGGCATAACGCGTGAGCACCGCGTCGAACCAGCCGCAGCGCCTCGGGCGCCCCGTCGTAGCGCCAAACTCACCGCCGAGCCTGCGGACATGTTCGTCCATCGCGGGGGCGAACGCGCTCGGAAGCGGTCCTTCTCCAACGCGGGTCGTGTAGGCCTTCACCACACCGATCACCTCATCGATCGCGGTCGGACCGATCCCTGTCCCCGTCGCCGCCGCGGCGGCGGTCGTGTTGGAGGACGTGACGAACGGGTAGGTACCGTGGTCGAGATCGAGCGCGGTGCCCTGTGCACCCTCGAGCAGGACACGACGACCCGACTTCAGCGCCGCGCTGATTTCGGGGCCGACGTCCGTCGACAGAGCGCTGAGTCGCTCACCGAGAGCCAGCGTCTCTTCCATGTTCCGGTCGAGTTCGTCGGTGCCGACGCCAAACTCCTCGAGGCGGCCGCAGATCCTCGCCTTCGCGGCCTCGATGCGGCTATGCAGTCGCTCCGCGTTGCCGAGATCGGCCACCCGAACGCCTCGGCGACCTGCCTTGTCCTCGTACGCCGGGCCAATCCCGCGCCCGGTGGTACCGATCTTCTCGGCAGCGGACTCCTCCACGGCCTTGTCCATCATCCGATGGTACGGCATGAGCAGCTGGGCTCGACGGCTGACGCCTACGCGACCCCCGATGTCGATGCCCCGCTCGATCAGCGCATCGTACTCCTCGAAGAACTGCTGAACGTCGAGTACGACGCCGTTGCCCAGGAGGCAGCGCTTGCCATCATGGAGAATCCCCGAAGGGATCTGATGAAGAATGAACTCGGCGTCACCAACGTGGACCGTGTGGCCGGCGTTCGCGCCGCCCTGATAGCGCGCGACGATGTCGACACCTTCGGCGAGGACGTCGACGATCTTGCCCTTGCCCTCATCACCCCACTGACAGCCCACGATGACGGTGCAGGAACCTTGTTCAGGCATGGTATCCCCAAAAGGAAACGGGCCCGTCCCCCGAGGGGGATGGGCCCGTGACTGGTGTATCCTTTGGGAAAAGCTAGAGCCGCCTCAAGGGGGTGTCAACGAAGCGCGGCACCTCCGTTGTACCATCAAATCGCCATACCCTCCCACATGACCGACACCGCCTCACGTGTCTCCCTCAGCGCTGAGCGGCCGGCCGCCTCGACACGGAAATATTTCCTGGCGCGCCCCCCCCGTTCGGGCGTCGCTTCGCCGAGCTCGTGGGACACCCATCCCTTGGTCGCGAGTCGTCCCAACGCCGTGTATACGGCGCCGTAGGAGACCTCTCTTCCGGTGCGCGCCTCGATCTCCTCGCGAATTTCGATGCCGTAGGCATCGTTCTTCCGATGGAGAATGGCCAACAGGACGAGTTGCTCGAATTCGCCCATGGTTACTCTGCCCGGAGGGCGGTTACCGGCGGCACCCTCGTTGCGCGCAACGCCGGGAGCGCCGACGCGGCCACGGCGATGCCACCCAACGTCGCACAGCCAATGGCCAGAGTCATGATATCCAGGGCGCCGACTCCATACACCATCGATTCGACTGCGGAAGTGGTCGCCCAGACACCGACCAAACCGATCGCGAGACCCCAGACCGCCAGCCGCACACCGCGCTTCACGACCAATCGCATGATACCGGAGCCACCCGCGCCCAACGCCATCCTGATTCCGAGGTCTCTGATTCGCCGCGAGACGAAGTAGGAGACCGTGCCGTAGATCCCCGCCGAGGCGAGCAGGAGGGCAGCCATCGCGAACAGACCCACCAGGGTCGTGTTGAAGCGTCGAACGGCGAAGGCTCGGGTCAGCCGCTCACTCATGGCCATCACATCAGACGGCGGCTGATCCGGATCGACGTCGCGGATCGCCGCTCGGACGGCCGGGATCATCGCTGCCGGGTCTCCACCGACTCGGGCAACCACATATCCCTCGTCTCCCCAGCCACGACTGTACGGGAAATACGTCTCGGGAAGCGCGGCCTGCTCGACACCCCACTGACGCACGGTGCCGACCACGCCTACGACAGTGAGCCACGGCGGTTCGACGTCGAACCCGAATTGTTTGCCCAGAGGGTCCTGCCCAGGCCAAAGCGCGTCGGCCATCGCCTGGTTGATCAACACGCCGACCGAACCGGGAATGGAATCGTCCGGCTGAAGCGTCCGGCCGCGGATGAGCGGAATGCCCATCGCGTCGAAGTAATCCCCCGTCACGCTCGACACTTCCACCAGCGGGCCTTCGTTCCTGTTCGTGCGGGGATCCCCATCGGCCAACTGGACGTTCCCGTTCGATCCACCCTGCAGGGGCAACTTGCTGACGAATCCCACGGATGACACACCGGGAAGATCATCCACGGTGCGGACGATGTCTTCGTAGAACCTCTGCCGGCTCTGGGATGTCGTGTACTCGGAACCGCGCGCGCTGAGCGCCAGCGTCAGAACGCCCTCGGCTTCGAACCCGTAGTCCTGACCGCGGACCGCCGAGTAGCTCTGCACGAGGAGACCGGCTCCATTGGCGAGTACGAGCCCCATCGCGATCTGTCCGACGATGAAGGCGTCACGCAACCGCTCCTTTGATGGAGCGAAGGTACCGTAACCTCCCTCGCGGACGCCGCTGGCGAGGTCGGTCCGGGACGCGAAGACGGCAGGCAGCATACCGAACAGCAACGCCGTCATGACCGACGCGCCGAGTGCGAAGACAAGCACCCATCCGTCGACCGCGATCTGATCGATCCGCGGGACCGTGGGGGGCAACAACGACTTCAGCCTCTCGACCGCAAGAACAGTCACGATGACTCCAGCGCCTCCACCGAGCATCGAGAGCAGCAGGCTCTCCGAGAAGAGAAGGCGGACGATGGCCTTCCTCGACGCTCCCATCGCACTGCGGACAGCCAGTTCGGTCTCTCGACCCGCGGCTCGAGCCAGCTGAAGACTGGCGACGTTTCCACACGCGATGAGCAATACGAGCGCAGCCGCGGCCAGGAGCATGGCGAACTGGCGTCCCGCTCGCCCGTACCGGAATTCGTGCGCCGTGAAGACCCTGGCGCCTCGGTCTCCGTTGGTTTCGGGGTACTCGACCCCGAGTTCGCGCATGATCCGGTCCATATCCAGCTGCGCCTGCTCTACATCCACTCCATCCACGAGCCGAGCGAACACCGGGAAACTGTGGTTCCCGCGACTCCCGTTCATATCCTCGTCGAGGAACGGGGTGAAGAACTCGTGCGCCCGGGTGACTGCCCACGGAGACGGCACATCGAACCCTCGCGGCATGACGCCCACGATGGCATGCGGGGATCCGTTGATCTCGAGGGTCTCGTCGAGAACGTCTGCCCGACTGTCGAACAGCCGCTCCCACAGTCCGTGTCCGAGCACGACCACACCGCCTACCTCCTGATCCTCGGCCAGCAAGCCGCGCCCCAGAATCGGGGCGGCACCGAGAAAGTCGAACGCGTTGGCTGTGACCCTCGTGGCATACACGCGCTCAGCCTGGTCGAGGCCCGTGAGATTGAAGTTCCCCGGACCCAACAGCGCCATGCCCTCGAATGAACGTTGCCGTTGGACCCAGTCGACGTAGTCGGGTCCGGAAGCCGGCCCGCAACAGCCGAAGCCTGCGGTCTCCATGACCACGACCAGTTCATCCGAGTCGGGCAAGTCCAGTGGTTGGAGGAATACCGCCTTGAACACACCGAACAGTGACGTGGTCGCCCCGACGCCGAATGCGAGCGTAATGACGATGGTGGCGGTGAATCCGGGTCGCTTCGCGAGCGACCGGATGGCCAGGCTGAAGTCTTTTCCCCACATCCGCAGCATCTCCCCTTCTGGATTCATCTTCGGCCCGCGCCATGCTTGCCGATCGAGTGACCTCTTCACCGCCGGCACGACCGATCCCACCACCTGTCGCCGATACCAGCGTCTTGCCGGTCCCCTCCCATCCCTCCGGGCGCGCATGGAAAACTCCTCAGCGGCATCCCCGAGGAGCGCCTCGCGGTCTTCCGCCGAATTGAGCCATCCAAGTGCCCGCTCCCACAGGCGCGTGGGCCTCACGGAGATTCACCGAGGGGGGACTTCATTTATCACACACTGTAGAAGATATAGTGCACAACGATCCGTTCATGCATTCAGACGGGCTGAGGTCCAAAAAAGTTGCGACCGGCCGAAAGACTCTCGGCCGGTCGCAAGACCCACTGTCCAGGCGGTTGGGCGCCCGCTCGCTAAACCTCGGCTGGAGCCAGCAAGTCCGCTGCCGCGAGAATGGTCCTGATCTCGGCGATCTTCTTCTCGGAAGCCGCTTCCAAAGGGGGACGCGGGCCACCACCGTGAAGACCGAGAACATCGAGTGCAGCCTTCACGCCCGGCACCCCCATTCCACCCACGATCTGTTGGTGGACGGGCGCGATCCGCTCCTGGGCGCGTCCGGCGTCCGCGGTCCGGCCCTCTGAATGGGCGACCGAGATCTCCGCAGCCTCAGCAGCGGCGAGGAGACCGACGGCGACGATCCCGCCGACCGCGCCGGTTTCGAGAGCCCCGTACAGGAGTGAGCCGCTCCCGACCATGACCTGGAAGTCATCGGCCGAGTGCTCCACGAGTTCACCCACCAGCTCGAGCTTCCCTCTGGAATCCTTGATGCCGACGATGTTCGGATGTTGCGAAAGCTCTTCGATCAGGCCGGTCGG